>JBFWYS010000036.1:0-13669 GCA_050186175.1 Pseudobdellovibrionaceae bacterium | reverse complement strand
ACGTCATTTGTAACTAAGTTCAAAAAAGAATTGGGCGTCGATACTTACGGACAGAGAAAAGCAGGTGAGGCAATTGCTTGGGTCGATGAAGAATTTTACAATAACAAAAAAACAACGACTTTACGTGAGACATTTTATAAGAAAAAGCACATTGTCGCAAAATATCTTCAGACGCTTTTACAAATAACTTACGGTATGAATGTTGTTCCGAATGAGTTGAATCTTCGCATGGAGTTCTTGGCGAACTCGATAGGTATAAATCCAAATCTTGCAACGACTCCAGAAGGATTTTCAAGAACGGATGCCTTCGGACGAATTGCCAATCTTGTTGCAAGAACTAAGAATCCGATTCCATTGACTGCGACTGCATCTGTCCCTCCAATGTGGAATATTCAGTACAAATCTTTGTTCCATTGGAATGCAAATACCAACTCGGTTGTAATGAGAAATCTGGGACAGTCATTCGGTCTCGGTGCGATCAAGACCAATCCAAATGGCACCGGATCAGCCGCATATGATACTACAGCAAACCTTCATAATCTCCACAGGCTTGAAAACTTGCTTTATAAAATTCAAACTCCAAGACTTGAACAGTTGACGGACGAAATTAATATCGCGAAGGCGATCAACGGCTGTAACATCTATCATAAAACTTGTGTTAGATGCCATCTTCCGAAACGAGAACGAGTCGGGCCTCAGCAAGAGTTGGTAGAGTATAAAATGCTACCTCTTAATCATCTTAAGACGGACTCGGTCTACTCCGAAAATCAAGCAAAGCCTGTCGAAGTCTCTGTGCCAATGAAATCGGGTTTGAAAGGAAAGCCAGATCCAGAAAAACCTGGCAATATAATTATAGAAGTTCCGTTCAAGGATGCACTTTTTGCATTCACAAAGGGAGTTAGAGGGCGATATTACGAACGTTACAATGTCCCAATGTCTGATCAGCTTGAGTGGCAAAAGGCCTCTTTGCGCGGTGAAGAGCTCTTCAGAGATACAATCAAGGGTGAAAAAGGTCATACAGGACACTCTGCATACTTTAATATTGATGAGAAGCCGACTCCTGGATACCCAGCAAGGCATCTCGCAGGTGTTTGGGCCACAGCCCCCTATCTTCATAATGGATCTGTGCCAAGTATCTACGATCTACTTAAGCCTGCAGATAAACGTCCAAAACTATTTTTTGTAGGCAGTCGCGAGTATGATGACAAAGTCCTCGGATTCAGAAGTGATATTGGAGGCTTTGATTTGCCGGATCTAGACGCGAAAGCCATGGAATTTATGAACTACAAACCGGGTTTGTTAACATGGGCGTTTGCTAATCCTCCAAAGAGACCTAAAGATATTACTGAGGCAAAAGTTCAGTACGTTTGCCATACGTATCCAGAGCGATGTTTTAGCATCGACGAAATTGGAAACAGTAACAAAGGACACGAAGGTCCTTTCTTTGGAACTGAACTTAATCATGATCAGAAGATGGAACTTATTGAGTTTCTCAAGATCTTAAGACCAGAGCCCGAGTACTCATTTAACGGCTTCTCTCCTTACAAATTTGACGGCGAGAAGTGTGTTGAAGTCACCCGATAATCAAATCTAAAAATTGAAGAAATGATAAAGAAGCTTACTTGCAAAAAGTAAGCTTCTTTACAATTGTAGTGATCTGCGGAATTTTTGTGTACTTACCACCCTCACGAATAACCGCCCAATAAACACCGGTTTTAAGAGCGATTTCTTTTTTGCGATTCACTTGAGCAGCAAGAATTTTAATTCCACAGCGCAAATTTTTATAAGGATCTAAAATTGTCTTCTTTGGATCTGTCGGAGATAGAAATTTGTCTTTGCTCCAATCAAATTCGCAATATCTTGCCCATTGAGTATCTTGGTAAGACAACTGCAAAAGACCTTCGCTGTAAACAGGCTTACCTGTGACAGGATCAGTTCCCATCGTGGTTTCTTGCATACGAGAAACCGGGCTCCATCCGCTTTCGTAGTACGACATCCCTGCAATTAACTGTCCCCAAAAATTAATTTTCTGTGGCACAGTGAGTGAATTGAACCGAGGACAAAACAAAGTTGCATCTTGAACCCGATCAAATTTGGCGTATTCTTCAGTCACGATTTTCATTGCGTATTTAGACCACTCAGCTCGAAATGGTTTCGAGGCAGATTCCCAAGCCAAAGGCTCCGGAACAAAAGCGGGCTCTTCCACTACTACTGGTTCCTCTTCTTCTTCCTCGGCAGGTTCCTCGAGGATTGGATCGAAGGGTTCTTGCACAACAGGTTCTTCGATCGGCTCATCTTGAGCCATTTTGTCTTGTTCCTCTAAACTTTCTAGGGGAATTGCTTTGTATTTTGCGCAACCAAAAGACAGGACAACAAGTGTTAAAGCCAGCAAAGCATTTTTAACTGCTGTAAATTTTGATTGAGCCAAAAGATGTTTCAAGCGCCGGCCTCCAAAGGCAGAGCGTCGCAAGCAATATGCCGGAAACCCGTTATGGGACTCAAAAATATGGATCGCAAAGAAGGGAGAACTGTCGACTTTTTAAAAGTGAAAACAATTTGGACGAAATTTTATAAACACGAACTGGACCTATTGCCGGTTAGAAATCCCAGAGCGAGAAGCTCTGGGATCCTCTAGGCAATGAGGTAAGAGACAACACCAATCAGGTTGTTTGAAAAAAACTGAACGCCCTCAGGCGGTATTAGGAACTAACAAAGGCATAAGTCCCAAGGCAATCAACTTCCGAACGACAAAGTCCTTTGAAAGTTGATAACCAGGCTTCCACTCAATCACACGAGTAAAAGGCCGCTGATCCCAGAATCGCTTCTTAAGCGCCTTAAGTTTGTTAGTCCCAGTCGTAATCAAAGTAATTTCAGAAGTCAGAGAGCGAATAAATAAATTCCAAGACCGACGGCTCTTCAATTTAACAAGCAAATGAATATGATCCCCACCATTCGTAAATTGAAAAACCTTAACACCAAACCGCTGAGTCCACTTAGAGACAGCTCGTTCAATGCGTTTGCGGTTAGAAAAATGAATAAAGGATTTCTCACCTTTAGCCTGTGAACTCCGAAGCACCAAGTGCATCGCATCTTTTGTAGAAAGCGGCCGCGCAATTTTGGAGTGACTCTTTTTCAAAAGAGCCCCACCAAAAAACCGCATCTGGCGCAGCCGAGGATCCGCGGTGAGATCAAAAAAACTCATTTGGGAGGAGCGTTGCATACACGTATCGCACCAAAACCAAACTCTAGCGTCAAACAAAAAAGTAGCGATGGTATTTCTAACGCACAAAACCATAAAAGCAACGTACTCAAAAGAAACAAAAACCTTAGGCCTGCTCGCCCGGATGGCGAGCAGGAAGCGGGGCTCGGGGCAGAAGCCTCGATTGCAGGATGCATGGCCGATATAAATGCGAAAATCTATGGAATCAAATATCAGAAAAGGAGTCGTTAAAAAAAGAGCAAAAAAAAAGCTCCAAGAAGCATGCTCTGAACAAAAACCCCAATCTGCAAAAGGTGGGTGGCCATTATAACAACTTTAGGCTTCTCAATACGAGTTGAGCTTGCTCACCATTGTCAGGGACAGCCCCCGAAAATATGCTTGTCGGGTTTTTTTCAGGAGCAGAAGCCTCCTGGAACCTCATGACCTAACTGTAAATGAAAAGGCGCGCACCGTCAATTGAGCGGAAGACAAGTTTTGGAGGATTTCGAAAAAAAAATTTATCGGACGAGTGAATCTCGAAATGAGACACAGAGTCTTGTGAGAAAAATCATGATTTTAGGCCAGTTCTTTATGGGGAGTCTAAGTTTTGGTCTCGTGCCGATGTCGACCGTCGCCGAAAAGTGTTGGCATGGATCTAAAAACGCTTGATTTTGTTTTTCCATTTTTTGTTCTTGCGTACGGAATCTTTATGGTGCTTGCGTTAGAAACTCCAGCGCTGCAAAAATTGGCCGAAAAGCGACTTCCAGATGGTATTAAAACGCAATTAAATAATAATCGCATTTTCGCCTGGATTTCACTCGTAATTGGTTGCTTTTGGTCCGTTCAAAATATCTGGCTTTCTTAAGGTATTATTTGACTCCTTGAGGCGGCTTCATTAGCTTGCTTTCGATGAGTGACCAGCTTTCTTTTTTAGACACAGAAGTTCTCGAACCCGTACCAGAAAAAACGGCGAAGACTCGTGCTAAATCAAAACCCATCGCTGATAAAATAGAAAAAGAACAAATCGTCCTTCAAGATCTTAAGGTCTCTCAACAAACTGTAGAAATTAATCCCACAACAATTGCGCTACAGCAAACCGAAGAAGTTTCCGTTAAAGTTAAAACTTTGGAACAACCCCAAGAATCCGAAGAGCCAACAGTTTTTTCCGTGGAGCAATTAAACAAATTAATTCGTGGAACTTTGGAAAAAGGCTTCAATCAAGTTTGGGTTCGTGGTGAGTTATCTAATTTTAAGGCCCACACTTCAGGGCACTTTTATTTCAGTCTCAAAGACTCGCAAGCGCAAATTCGCGCGGTCATGTTTCGCGGGGCAAATGCTCGCCTAAAGTTCCGTCCTCATGACGGGCTCGAAGTTCTGATTCGCGGAAAAATCACGGTGTACGAGCAACGGGGTGATTATCAAATCACTTGCGATATGATGGAACCTGTTGGTGCAGGAGCCTTACAAAAAGCTTTCGAGCAGCTCAAAGAAAACCTCAAAAAAGAGGGTCTCTTTGACGCCGCTAAAAAAAGAGCGATCCCACATTTGCCAAAACATGTAGCTATAGTGACGTCGCCAACCGGCGCAGCGATTCGCGATATGATCAATGTCCTAGCAAGACGCGCTCGAAATTTAGAAATCACAATCGTACCCACAATAGTTCAAGGGGCTGATGCGGCTCCGCAAATTGTAGAAGCCCTTCGCAAGGCCACTCAGCTTCCGAATGTAGATGTGATCATCATCGGACGTGGAGGCGGATCCATTGAAGATCTTTGGGCCTTTAACGACGAAAAACTGGCTCGCGCGATTTCTGCCAGTCCGATTCCAGTTATTTCGGCTGTGGGACATGAAATTGATTTTACAATTGCAGACTTTGTTTCTGATTTGCGAGCGCCAACGCCATCAGCGGCGGCTGAGCTTGTTGTTAAAAATGTGGAAGAGTTGAACAATCGAATCGAAAGTCTCACTCGACTTTTAAAAATCTCTCTTTCGAAAATCTTAACTTCGCAGAAACAAGCCTTGTTCGGATTTTCAAAAAGGCTTATTGATCCCAAGCGCAGATTGCAAGAGCTTGTTCTTAGAAACGATGATTTTACCATGCGGTTGCAATCCGCTATGCAAAGAAACACCGAAAGTCTTAAGCTTAAGATTCAAAATTTCAGTCATCGACTCGGAACTCCCGAAAAAGTGATTGCTGCTAAAACTGCGAGATTCGATTTAGTAAAAACACAAATGCAGAACGCAGTAGTTCGCTCGCTTGAGCATTCACAAGGGCGATTTGCAAAATTGGCAGCTGTTCTTGATAGTATCAGCCCACTACAAGTTGTATCGCGGGGTTATTCATTAGTTTACAAAGACAAAAAACTTTTAAAATCTTCAGAGGCCATAAAAGTCGGAGACCGGTTGCAAATTCAGTTTGCAAAGGGCGCTGCTGATGTTGAAGTTAAAAGTCTCAAAGAAAATTAAAGAGAAGAATAGAATCGTTTGCGAAAAGGAGTATAAAATGGATTTCGAAAAAAACTTAGGTCGCCTCGAAGAAATCGTTCAGAAAATGGAAAAGGGAGATCTCGCTCTAGAAGAATCTCTCAAGCTTTTCGAAGAAGGCGTAAAACTTTCTCGTGAGTGCCAAACTCGATTGTCGGAAGCTGAGAACAAAGTAAAAGTTTTAATGGGCGTGGATTCTAACGGAGCGCCTACCACAAAGAACTTCGAGATTTCTGAGTAATGCATCTAGAACAAGTTTTTTTACGTAAGGCCAGTCTTGTTGATAGTTCCATTGAGAGATATTTTTCTCGGTTAGAAGTCCATTCTCATTTTGGATATAAAAAACTCCTCGAATCTATGAAGTATTCAGCTCTTGGAGGAGGAAAAAGATTTCGACCTCTTTTATCGCTATTGATGGCCGAAGCTTTTGAAAAACCTCAAGACGTGGTTCTCCCTTTCGCCTGCGCCGTTGAAATGATTCACACCTACTCTCTTATTCACGACGATCTTCCTTGCATGGATAATGATGATGAACGCAGAGGCAAGCCGACAAATCATAAAGTTTATGGTGAATCGACAGCCCTTCTTGCGGGCGATGGGCTGTTAACAGAGGCTTTTCATCTCTTAGTTTCAAATAGTAAATCCACGCCGGCCGCCACTCTTGAAGTTGTGAGACTTCTTGCAGAAAATGCTGGAGTTCTTGGCATGGTCGGTGGCCAATCGATTGATTTGTCCGCTCAGGCGCAACAGCTCACGCGCGATGATTTTTATCTGCTTCATCAAATGAAAACGGGTGCCTTAATTCAAGTTAGTGCTGAAGGCGCGGCCGTATTGTGTGAAGCGAGCCCCGAAAGAAGAGCTCTAGCTCGTGAATACGGACGTCTCCTCGGGTTTGCATTTCAACTCAAAGATGATTTGCATGACCATTCAGAAATTCATCCAGAATTGTGTAGTTATACTTCGGTTCTTGGTTTTAAAAAGACAGAAGATCTTTTGAAAGATACTACTTTACAAGCTATCGAGCTTGCCAAAAAATTAGGTGATAAGACCGGCCATTTAATTCAATTGGCGGAGTTTAATCTAAGTCGGGGTCAGTAATGCATCCATGTGAAATCCGAATTCTTCTTGCGACAACTCTTTTAGCAGCTTTGATCACAGCCTGTGGGTCCGCTAAACCTCGCTCTGATGTTTCACATGATGGAGAAATAAAAAAGAAAGCTCCTTCTATAGGAACTGTGGTTAAAACTGAGCAGCCTGTTGATCCTGATGATTACGAAGTTACAGGCAGTGGCCCTGCGGAACCTGATGAAGAGGAGGCGGTTGAACAAAAGCCGATTCCGCCGGCTCCAAAAGTAGGGTTGATTTTAGGACCTGGAGCCATCAAAGCTTTTGCTCACATCGGAGTTCTCCAGGAGTTTGCACGCAAGCGAGTGCAAATTCATTCTATAGCCGGTCTTGAATTTGGCGCTTTGATTGCGGGATTCTACGCAGTTAAGGGGCAACCTTTTGAGCCCGAGTGGCAACTTTTTAAGATTAAAGAAGACGATCTTATTGGCAAACAACTTCTGACCTCAGCAATCAAAAGTAAAAACCCTGAAGACTTGCGTGGCTTCTTTGCGTCTACGTTACCTAAGATAGATATCGACGAAACACGGGTTCCATTCACGTGTCCCATTTGGGATCTAAATAAAAACCAAACTTTAATGATGACTCGGGGAAGCTTAGACGAATCGCTTATGACGTGTATGAGTTTTGCACCTCTCTATCAACCTTTTCAAGATAAATGGATCGGTGCTGCCTTTGATCTAAAATCAACATCGGATCAATTGCGCTCCCAGGGCGCTAACCTAATTATCTACGTCAACGTTATTGGCCAAAACGAAAATTTAAATCTGCAAGACTACGAAAAATGGCTCTGGTCCTTAACCCAAGGACAATTACAAAAGCAGATGAAGGGTGTCGACTACGTGGTTAATGTTGATACCAGCGGAATTGGTCTCGCTGATTTTGGAGCAAGAAAAGTTTTAGTTCAAAAAGGTGTTCAAGCAGCAAAAAATGTTGCGGATCAAATGATTCAAAAGTTTGGTTTGTAGCCCTTAAAGGAATAAGTGTCATCTCCCTTTGGGAGAATAGGAGATTTCATGCGTAAGCCGTTAGAAGACATTCGAATCTTTGCTGAAAGACGAGCAAGGCTTGCTCAGAAAATTTCAGGTTCCGCACTGATCGTAGCTGCGCATCCGGAGTATATTCGTAATCATGATGCCCACTTTCCTTACCGACAAGATTCAAATCTTTATTACTTAACAGGTTTCGAAGAGCCGTCTTCGATTTTGCTTTTTCGTCCGGGACAAAATCCCGAAACGGTCATGTTTGTCAGAAAACGAGATAAAGAGCGTGAGACGTGGGATGGATTTCGTTTTGGTCCTGAACTCACAGAAAAAAACTTTGGAATTCAAAAGGCCTATCCAATCGAAGAATTCGAGAGAATCGCGCCTGTTCTATTAAAGGGTGTAGATAATCTTTATTATCGTCGGCTTAAAAATCCAGAGGCCGATGAAAAAGTTGATACTGTTTTAGAAACCCTAAAAGTGAGCCAAGGTCGAACAGGTTACGGACTCTTGCCCGTGTTTGATGCCGACGAACTTCTCGGCGAAATGCGACTCATAAAATCAGAAATAGAACTCAATAATCAGAGACAAGCTTGCGAAATTTCGGCTCAGGCCCACATCGCTGCTATGAAGTTCACTCGCCCTGGAAAAACGGAAAGACAGATCGAAAGCGTTTTGATGCATCACTTTTTAATGAGTGGATCAGCTAGAATGGGCTACAACGCAATAGTTGCAACTGGAAACAACGCTACAACTCTTCATTATAATTTTAATGATCAAACTTGCAAAGCCGGCGAACTTCTTTTAATCGATGCCGGAACTGAGTGGAATTATTTTACAGGTGACATCACTCGAACTTTTCCGGTCTCAGGGAAGTTTACCACGGCTCAAGCTGAAGTTTATCAAGCGGTTCTCGATGTTCAAAAGGAAATTCTCAGTGTGATCAAACCAGGAATCACCTTTAAATTTTTGCAAGATATGGGCTCCGAGCTTCTTACAGAAAAAATGTTAGAACTAGGCCTCTTTACCGGTCGAAGAGAAGACATCATAGCCGCAAATCAGCATCGTCGTTACTATCCTCACGGAATTGGTCACTGGTTGGGAATGGATGTGCACGATGCCGGTCTTTAGTACATTAAGGGCGAACCTCGTGCGATCGAAGAAAATATGTGTTTTACCATTGAGCCGGGGCTTTATATTCCTCAGGACGACAACGAGGCTCTCGAAAAGTATCGTGGCATCGGCGCGAGAATTGAGGACAACGTGCGTGTAACTCGCGACGGTCATGAGAATATGACGTCTTCGGTTCCAAAAGAAATCGCCGATATGGAAAAACTCATCGGAATAGCTTAACGAGGTTTCTTATGAAGCTAGCCAGTTGGAATGTGAACGGAATTCGTGCATGTGAAAAAAATGGATTTCTTGAATGGTTCAAAAACGAGAGCGCAGACATCATCTGCGTGCAAGAAATCAAAGCTTTTCCTGAGCAACTTGAGGCCAATTTAAAAAACCCACTAAAGTATCATTCTTTTTGGAATTCCGCTGAAAAGCCTGGCTATAGCGGCACAGCCGTCTTTTCAAAAAAAGAACCTTTAAGCGTACAACTGGGTTTGGGCGACAAAGAGTTTGATAGAGAGGGTCGAGTGATGATCCTTAGATATCCAAAGTTCACTTTGATCAATTCTTATTTTCCAAATAGCCAGCGAGATCATACGCGGCTTCCTTACAAGCTCAAATTCTGCAAAAAATTTTTGAGTGCTGTAGAAGCAATGCGAGCTCGCGGTGAAAATGTAATCATGTGTGCAGACTGGAATATCGCCCATCAAGAAATTGATTTAAAAAATCCAAAATCTAATCAAAAAAATGCGGGCTTTCTGCCTGAAGAGCGCGCTTGGATGAGCCAGTTTATTAAAGCAGGATACGTCGATACGTTCCGACAGTTTCAACCTGAAGGCGGGCATTATACCTGGTGGAGTTACCGGCCCGGGGTTCGTGAGAAAAATGTAGGTTGGCGCCTTGATTATTTTATGGCTAACGAGGAATTTAAGGATCGACTTAAGACATCTTATCATCGTAATGAGGTATTTGGTTCTGATCATTGTCCTGTGGTGGTGGAGTTGAAGAAGTAAGGACTTTTTGTCCGCGCGATTGCATTTTCAAAAATTTTCTTTGTTATTCGCATCGTTGAGCCATCCATGAGCAAGTTCAATCCCGGCCTTCCTGGCCGGGATTCCAAGTTTTACCAGAGGTTAACGCAAAGAATGTCCTAAAAAGTATTTAGCATGGGCTGCCATGACGGCAGCCCATCCGGGGGTTCGGGGCGCGATAGCCTCGATTGCAGGATGCAAGCACGATGTTTGAAAACTTAAAAACTCTAAATAAACGAATGCGAAAGCCAACCATTCTCTCTCGCCTTCTCCCGCAGCTCCGACTCAGTTTTATAAAGCTCATGATCTTTAGGAGCAGCTGAAACCGCCAAACTCACCGGACTTGCAATACTCAGTAAATGAAAATCACCCATCGTATTTCCACAAGCAAGAATCGGACTTTTTCCGCCAGTTACTTCTTTAATTTTCTGAGCTTTTCCTTCTCTCCAAGTAATAAGTCCTTTTTGCCGCTCGGAAACGATTCCGCTTTCAACCTCTGTTTCGATTCCCAGAACATGGTCATAATCGATTCCATACAAACCAGCAGCAGGTTCGACGGCCCATTTGATCGAAGCTGTCACAACAAAAATTTCAACTTTTAAACTTTGTAGGTATTGAATTAGCTTTTGCTGCGCAGGAAAAACCGGAACTTCGGGAATTCTCCTTAGACAGTCTTTTGACCAGTCATGAACTTGCTCTAGAGTTTTGCCACTATTGATTTGAGCTAACCACAGGTAGGCCTTGCGGGTGTCTCCGTGTTCCTTTTCGTGTTGATAATAGGCCCAAGGATCAGCTGGCATATTTGCTAAGCCACAATGATTGATTTGATATTCAAAAAAAGCCTCGCCCATATCCATATCCCAAAGAGTTCCATCGGCATCAAAGGCTGCATAATGGGGTCCAGGGGAAGACGCAGTCGTTTTTTCTATTAGGGTTTTGATCTGTGTCCATGTACTTTGTGAAAAGTCTTTGTATTTCATGAGAATTCAAGTATGAAATAAAGATATCAGAGTTCAAGCTATTTTAAGGAGCCACCGCGCACATGCCTCCAACGGATTCTCTAATATTCAAAGTCGCTCAAGCGAATGAAATTGAAGAATTGCTAGACTACGAAACAAAAAAACTAGCAGAAACTGTCGTCGATGAAAATGATCGAGCCATCGAAGCCTGGCATGCAAAATGGCGAAGAGAAGCGCTTGAGCACTATCTTCCAAATGGATGGTGTTTTATCGCACGAAATCCAAATCAGGCCAGCTCTTTTTCGAAGGACGGGCTGATAGTCGGCTACTTTTTAGCACAGCCACTTCTATTTTTTGAAGGACTCACTCAATCTCTTTGGATCGAACATCTTCAGTACTCATCGTTGCAAGCGAGAGATGGTCTTGTTGACCTTGCTTATCGTCTTTCACGAGAAAAACATTTTCAAAAAGTTTATTTTCCAAATACTCAGCTTATTTCCAACTCTGTTCGTCAAATCAGGGGCGAAGCTTGGGTCCCGCAAGTCTTGCATGTAACGACTTCAAAAATGAATTCGTAAGAAAGGCTCCATGAAAAATACTTTTTCTTTCAAGGATCGAAAGGAAAACATCCACCTCCTCAAAAGCGAAGAATTTGACTTAGTCATTATAGGCGGTGGAATCACCGGTGCAGGGATGGCTCGAGACGCGGCCTCTCGGGGAATGAAAGTCGCCCTTATTGAACAAAATGATTTTGCATTTGGCACAAGCTCGCGCTCGAGCAAACTGATTCATGGTGGAATTCGCTATCTTGAAAACTTAGAATTTCATTTGGTATTCGAGGCTCTTTCAGAAAGAACTAAACTTTTTGAAATAGCACCCCATATGGTGCATCCCTTAAGATTTTTGTTGCCCATTTACAGAGACAGTCGCGTAGGTATGACAAAGTTAGGTCTTGGGATGTGGCTCTACGATGCCCTCGCACTTTTTCAGGCCCCAGAAATGCACGAAAGATTAAATGCCAAAGAAACTCTTGAGCGCCTTCCGGTTCTACAAGGGAAAGACTTATCAGGTTCTTACGTTTATTCGGACGCGTATATGGATGACGATCGTTTGGTTTTTGAAACGTTGCGGTCGGCAACCCGTTGGGGAGCCGTTTGTGCCAATTATGTGGCTGCTAAAAATGCTTTTTTTAATGAAGATGGAAAGATTTACAAGATCAAAGCTAGCGATTCTTTTTCAGGGGGAGATCTTGAAATTCGCGGGAAATACTTCGTAAGCAGTGTCGGCCCTTGGACAGATGAGTTGGGTTCTAAACTTTTTGAAGATTGGAAAAAAATCTTAAGACCGACAAAGGGAGTTCATCTCACATTCGCACGGGAGCGATTGCCTTTATCAAGTGCTGTTGTCATGGCAGAGGGCCAACGAATCGTTTTCGGAATTCCTCGCCACGAAATGGTGATTGTTGGAACCACTGACACGGATTTTAAGGGTGATGTTTCTAAAGTAAAAGCGACGGAAGAAGATGTTCGTTATTTATTATCTGTGGCTAACGAATATTTTCCTGGAGCGAAACTAACTGCCAAAGATATTATCGCGACTTATGCGGGAGTTCGCCCTCTTGTTCATGATGGCTCAAGCTCCGAAGGAAAAACTTCGCGTGAGCACACGATTCTCCACGATCAGCGTGGCGTGACTTTTGTCGCCGGAGGGAAGTATACAACCTATCGCCTTATGGCACAACAGGCTGTCGAGCAGATCCTCTTAAAATCTTCCATCGAAGATCGTGTTCGATTTGCAAAAACAAAAACTGAGCAGCCTTTGAATCCCATGGCCACTGTGGGAAATCTTCAAAAGGCGCAATTGCTAAGTGAAAAGTGGGCGATCTCAAGCTCACTGAAGGCTGACGAAGTTCGTCTTCTAGCAGATCGTCATGGAATGGAAGCAGAGGGTCTTTTAAATTACGCTCTCCAAAATGACCTCGCATATTGGGAAATCGAAGCTCACCAAGCTATTGAACATACAATGTGTTTTAATCTTTTGGATTTTTACACGCGAAGAACTCCACTATTTTTGGCGACGCCAGATCATGGCTGGGGAGTGGTCAGACGCATTGCTGATTTTTTCCAAATTAAATTGCATTGGTCCGACTCTGAAAAAGCAAAACAGATTCAAATTGTGAAATCGTTTATCGACTCGGAGCTAGATTGGAAAAAGGCTTTTGGTGCGGCGCCCAATTTGTAGTAACTGATTGTATTGACTCTCGTTTTAACGTTGACCTACAGTGAACTCAGACATTCTGAATGAAAAGAGAGTCCATGGGAATCTTTGACAAAGTTTCTGATTATTTTTCGAATGATATTGCAATCGATTTGGGCACTGCAAATACTCTTGTGTATGCCAAAGGCCGCGGAATTATTTTGAATGAGCCTTCGGTAGTCGCGGTCCAAAAAAATTATCGGGGAATGCAAAATCGTGTTTTAGCTGTAGGTAAAGAAGCAAAAGAAATGTTGGGAAGAACTCCTGGCAGTATCGTTGCGATTCGCCCGATCAAAGACGGAGTGATCGCCGATTTCGAAGTAACTCAGTCGATGCTGAAATATTTTATTTCAAAATCAACTGATCATAAAAAGAGTTTGATCCGTCCACGAATTATCATCTGTGTCCCTTACGGAATCACTCAGGTTGAAAAACGTGCGGTTAAAGAATCAGCTCAGTCTGCGGGTGCTCGTGAAGTTTATTTGATTGAAGAGCCAATGGCAGAGGCTATTTGAG
>JBFWYS010000035.1:0-14055 GCA_050186175.1 Pseudobdellovibrionaceae bacterium | reverse complement strand
CATCTCGCTTTTCTACCGCTACCCAGATAACCACAAGCAGACTGCATTCGTTGCATTCTCACTTTCAGCTTCGCTCCTTTGCTTATCCCTTAGTGGATGGTACTACAGATATTTTGATTTTCCGCAGATCATTTTTAGATTTCACTTTGTCTTCATTTCAGTTGCGTTGACCACGCAAATAATTTTTGCCGCTGCTTACCGAAATATGAAATGGGCAACTGCAATCTCGAAACGATTGGCGTTTCTCGTGGCCTTCGCTTTGTTCACGGCAGAGTCATATTCTATAAGCTCTGTTGGTACGCTCTTAAATGTCTATCTCTTTCAGCTTCTCATTCTCATTAGTGCTTCAAGGGCGTTGTATCTAGCGCCGCTCCTATCGCTTAGAAAGTTTGTATCTTCGGAACGAAACTACGCTATCGAACTATCGCTTTTTATCATTCATTTTGGCGCTTCGATGGATATAGCTAGAATCTGGAAGCTCCACAATTTTGAAAACATAAGTCCCTACACCTATGGATTTTCTATTTTCGTTATAGGCTCCGCAATGGCCGCAGAACTCGTCCAGGTGTTTCAACGTGCAGCGCAGACCGCTGAGGCACAGGCCAGGTTACGCCAGTCTGAGCGACAGACCGAATTTGCGCGCCAGGTTGGACACGACATTCGTTCACCACTTGCAGCTCTCAACATGGTGGTGGCACTCGGCAAAGGGGTTCCTGAAGATCAGCGTCTAGTTATGAGAAGCGCGGCCAAAAGGATCAACGATATTGCTAACACTCTGCTCGACAGAAATTGGCTAAATGAAGTGACGGACGACCATTTAAGCAATGGCCGGCTATCCATTGAAAGCACGGTTGTTATGCTTTCAACTCTAGTCGATTCGCTCGTTAGCGAAAAGCGAGTGCAGTACCGTGATCTACATGATGTGGATATTGAAGTTGATCTCAGCCGCGGATATGGTCTTTTCTCTCAAATTCGTGCCCCAGACATTTCAAGAGCGATTTCTAATCTTATAGATAACTCGGTCGAGGCAACAAAAGGTTCATCTGCGCGAATTTTGGTCGCGATTGAACCGAATGGCAGTGAAAATCAGATAATAGTTCGTGACAATGGCCGAGGTATTCCCCAAGAAATTTTGGGTCATCTTGGAGTTAAGGGCGCTAGTTTTGGGAAAAATAAAGGATCGGGACTTGGACTCCACCAGGCTAAGAGTTCAACAACTGCGGCTGGCGGTTCGCTCACCATTGATTCCGAAGTTGGCCGTGGTACTGCTGTCACTCTGGCACTTCCCGCGTGCGAAGCGCCAAACTGGTTTCTTGAACGTCTTGAAGTGCCTGAAGATACAATTCTAATCTCGGTGGACGACGATTCGACTGTTCATCAAATTTGGGAAAGTCGTTTGAATACAATGGCAAATCAGTGTGTAGAACATATCGCTTTCACCTCTATAGGAAATTTCGAGCAATGGCATCGTTCAAATCGCTTTCTTCACGCAAGATTTCTCGTGGACTATGAATTCATCGGTCACTCTGAGAACGGTTTGCAAATGATCGAGCGCTTAAATCTCGCTCATCAGGCAATCTTGGTAAGTTCAAGAGCAGAAGATAAGGCGGTTCAAGAGCGTGCATTAGGACTCGGACTCAAGGTTCTTCCGAAATCCCTTGCGGCGCTCATTCCCATTGAAATCAAATCCACAAAAAATGCGCTTTCACTTGTTTAAAGCGCTAGCTGGGAATCACGTTCGAGATGCAAATGCGATCACATGACCATCTGGATCGGCGATATACCCAGCGGTATCTCCCCAATTTCTTGGTTCAAGCGGAGAGAGAAGTCGGCCTCCAGAAGCGATTGCTCGTTCCATGAATCTTTCAGGTGAGTCTACCGTTAGATAAACTTCCGCTCGTGCAATTCCATTTGTTCTTTCTGGATCTTCAATTGTAGCACCCAAAAGACGCTTAATTCCCTTTTCAGGCATCAATCCAAGAATACACTCATTGGAGATGCGGAACTCCGTCATCCCCGGAACATGAAGACTAGGTTCTTTGCTAAGTACAGTTCGATAAAAACGCGTGCTGGCGTCTTGGTCGCGAACATAAAGAATAAAATTACAGATCATGAGCATCTTCTACCAATGAACTTATAGAAAAACAATTCGCGTGCTCCGCAGCTACAAGAAGTTGCAGAACCTACCATTTCTTGTAGATGGTCTAAGTCACTGATTCTTCTCGATACTCGCACGTTCACCTACAAGAAGTTGTAGTTTTCGTCGTCTTTGTCGAAATCCCCCGCGAGCGATCAACTCCCATAACATAAGCGAATTCAGCGCGTTGGCAGCTTTTCGTTCATTGCGCACGATTCGGCACATTCGTCGCAATTAATATTAGTGAGGGGGGAACATTTCTCCCGAAAGGAGTACCCAATGTCACACAATAATCAAACCTACTTCCTGAAATGCCCGCGCTGCCAAGAGCGAGGCTGGGAGCGATTTTCTACTCACGCATACTGCGTGAACTGCAATCATGAAGAAATTTATTCGGATGAACTGTGCGTGATTCCGAATTGGGCAATCGTAGCACTTAAGAACGCAAAGCCAAAATCTGTTGTTCGAGAACTTCGTCCGGTTGAACTCGACGAATCGCTTGAATGCGCAGCCGTCTAATCAACTTTTAAGGAGAGTATATGCAAGAGTCTTTACCAATCAATTTTAACTGCCAAAGCGAAATGCAAATCGCTTACAGAAGTATCGTTCGTGGAATTCGTTGGATCGTAGTCGGAGTCTGGACACCAATCCGATGGGTCCTCGAAGTGATGTTTACGCAGCATCCGGCTGACAAATACATCGAAGAGAATCGCGTTAAAGCGATGCGCTTTGTCGGTCACTTCTAAGGGCGAACGTATGAAGTACCGGCAGAGAATAGCACAGAATGCGCTCGTAAAATCGGCTCTTGAAGCGCTGAAGAGAGAATTTCGTAAATGGTACGGAATGATTTCCGTGAAGGAGCTCGCATCAAATCGCGAGCTCGCAATTGAAATAGGCATCTTGGAGCAGATGCTTGCTCGACAAGGAGTTTAACTATGGAAACAAAATCCAATGCAGGATCGTTGGCTCAAACCTCAGATGCGGAGATTTTAGAAGAAGCAGCCGCGCGTCTTCAGAGCAAGCACGCCCGAGAGACAGGAGAAAAGTTACTCTATGGCAGCTTCAGATTCATTTTCCACGATGGACGATTTCAAGGGGTTGAAGACTGGCCCCGTAAGAAAAGCTACTTGAGCCCCGAAAGATTTTCCGGTTCTCGAAACCAGAAGGAGGCACGCGATGGATCAAACGATTGAAAGCCAGCTCCAAAAGATTTTGAACAAAATTTCAGCCGCGGAACGCCAGCGAAACCGTTCACTGGTGAGGCAAACCACGCGACTGATGAAAGCAATGGTTTGTTTGAAGACGATTTTTAACACCAACAAGACCGAAAGGAACGATTGAATGAAAACAAAGATTTTAGGACTCCTGGTGCTAGTGGCGGCACTCTCCGCTTGTGCCCAGAATACGGATTCATCGGATTCTGCACGAGCTGTAGCATTGCCAACTGACAATGGTGGCGGAAATCAGCCTAAGCCCGAAGAAAAATTTGATTATCGTCGAATGCTTTATGGCACTTCGGGAGTGTGCGGACAACAAGGCTTTTACTTCAAATATCTATCGGCAGACGACGTTGTAATCGGCCAGCGAAACGGCCAAGACGTGATGGTGGATTCGCGAATTCTTTTATATCCAGACAAGCGCTTTGAAGTCGAGATCACTGAGAAATACATCATGAACTATACCGCCACTGGTTACGCGTATAAGAAGCAAAAATCTCGTTATATCACAGGTAACTACGTGGAGACGGACGGCAAGCTTGTACTTGGTGATCTCATGGAAATTGTTGGACGCGATGTCGATAAAAAGACTGTTGCAAGCGTCTTGTATAAAAAGGACGTGATGAGCATGGGTCTTGCGAATCATTCGGTGGCCGCGAACATGGTTTGGTCGAGTTCCGCCATCAAATCGGAGCGCGAGACTTGTCCATACTCTGACGAAGTTCTGGGCGATTTCTCGAAATTCCAAGCTCGCCAAGATCGCTCGGTCCTTCAACTGAATGCACTTTACACGAGTCAGCCGATTTTTGTGGATGGCTTTTACGTCAAGAGTTTGCAACTTGTTCTTGATAAGGATGGAAGCTATGCAATCGTTGCCGAAGTCTCTGCAATAGGCTCCGGTTCTGTTGCGACGTACTTTGTTGACAGTGGCTATTGGCAGCAAAGCGGTGGCCGTCTCGTTTTCTATCATGGTGTTTTGAGGCTCGGATTTAATAGCGATGAAGCAACTCTACGCTTCACCAGAGACATGATCCTCTTTGGCAGCGACAAAGCCTATACGCTCCCGATGACTGGAAAGACAGTTTCTCTGAAATTTGGTCCAAGTAATTTGACTAAAGATGATCTGACCGACACGTACCGCTAGTTTTCCTCCCGGTTTCCCATTCCGGGGGGTGCCCCCCCTTGCGCCCCTCGGGATGGTTTTTTGAAAGGAACATGGATTGACACAAAATCGACCACAGAATGATATTCCGCTCTCGGTTGCACTCCTAGCGTTTGTCGTTGTAGGAGCCGCATATTTTTATCTCAATGTTCTCCGGTTTGACCCAGAGAAGACTCTGGCGATACAAAAACTGCTGATTGAGCATTCGATATTCTGGGGGCTTTCCGCTTTAGCGTTCATGTGCAACGCGGGATTCATTGGAGTCTTCCTTAGTCGCAACGTGAATTTAGAGCGACAAGGAAGCAAACTCCAGGTTCTCAAAGGCGAGCCCCAAAAATGGACTATCGCGCGAGCGGAACTTTGGGCAGGAATTGGTTCAGCGGCGGCATACTTTTCCACGCGACGTAGTGTTGCAGTGGAAATTGGTCCTTTGCTCCTTCGAGTGGTTTCTGTCGAAGCCGTCTCCTTTGCGAATGCAGTTTTATCCTTAAATTTGGCAATGGCGCTTTTCTTTATTTTGCGACTGACTTTGCCCTGGTTTGGACGCCTAAAATTTGGTTTTTCATCTGAAAATGAACTTGAAAAACCGAAGCAAGACAGCGGTGAACTCATCCTCGGGACAACATCGGGCGGTCTTCGAGACGCTAGCAAGGATGCGCGAGAAGAATGGGTTACGATTCCGAGCCGTGGCGTTCACGGAGGAATTTTTATTTCGGGCAGCATTGGCAGTGGTAAGACGCAAGGAACTGTACTCCGGTACATCAGACAACTTGTCGCCGAACCGATGGGATCTCCTTCTATATTAGCGATTGACCCAAAGGGTACATTCTTGAGGGAGGCTGAGAAAATTATTCGCGATGTGGGACAAGGAGATCGGATTGTCAAAATATCGCTGAAAGGAAACGTAAGCTTCAATCCAGTTTTTATTGAAAATCCATTACGAGATTCAAAATTTGCAAGCTTGGCAGAAATGGTCCGCTGTGCCGCTGTAAACTTCATGGGCAAATCTTCAGATTCTCCTTTCTGGGATGTTTCCTCATCGCATCTAGTCCGAAACACGATTGCTTACTTAGCAGCGGTTCAAGGCGGATATTTTACGCTGCTAGATGTTTATAGAACGATTGTTCGGGCGTCTAAAGAAAATCTCGCGGACGATCTAAAGCGAAAACTTAGCGAGCAGAAATTCACGGAGGAGGAAGCATTTAATATTCGGTGTGCTATAGAATATTTTGAAAGTGAATACTCGCAGCTCGAAGATCGTGTTCGCACTGGAATCGTTGCAACGAGTACAGCATTCGTGAATCAGTTCCAAGAGTTCGCAGCTAATCGAATTTTTTGCCCAAAAAAGGAAAACCTGACTATTCAGTCGATGGAAGACTTCGTTCGCGAAGGAAAAATCCTTCTCTTTGATATTCAGCAGCCTGGGCTCGCCCGTTCAATGGGCACGTTCGTCAAGCTTCATTATGAGCAAGCCGTTTTGAATCTTCTTGGAGAGTTAAAGGAACAGGAAAAGCCTTTCACTTCGGCGCTTATCATTGACGAGTACCAAGACGTTGTAACCTGTGGTGGCGGCGGAACAATTGGTGACGACACGTTCATGGCTAAGGCGCGAGAATCGAAACCTGCGGTGATCGTCGCCACTCAGTCTCTTAGTAGCTTGATGAATACAGTGGGCAAAGAACGTCCGGCGCTCGAACTTGTCCAGAATTTCCGCACCCGAATTGCCTGTCATTCTTCCGACCTTGAAACGATCAGAAATTTCCAGGCACTCGCGGGTAAAGAAGTCGTTGATTACAGTTCGCACAGCTATTCGGAAACTGCTCAAGGCGCAAAACGGAATTTTATCGCTGGTGGATTCGACTCAAAAACGTCGAGTCTTAATGAATCCATAAGTAGACAAACTCGCGCCGAGGACGTGTTGACAGGAAAAGAATTTTCGCGCCTAAAAACGTTCGAGTCATTTGCGCAGGTTTACGACGGAGTTGAAACAAGATTTCTGAAGCTCTACCTGAAGCCAAATTTCTTGCATTCGATCAATACTAAACACGAGACCATTCTCGAAATGATGCGAGTTACGAAAAAAGGTGGAGCCGTGTCTTGGGTAAAGCGCCTAGCGAGAAACATTCGTGCTGTTTCCGCATCACTTCTTCTTGCTGGAAACGTGCAAGCTGTGGGAATCCCGACCGTGTGTTCAGTTGCAAGCAGCCCTGCGTTTCCTTCGTGTTTGGACTTGACCATAAGTGGATGTACTTGTGGTTGGCCTCCACATCCTTGCGCGATGATTTCTTACTATGTCCCTCAGACATTCATCGAAGTTTGGCCGGATCAAAAGACTTCCTACTTTACGGCCATTCCTGGAGCCGCCGCTCAACTTTCAAAGGTTCCTCCAATGCCGTTCGGTGCTGAAGCAGACGACGATACCCAGAGCTTTCATGCAAGAACAATCTCAGTGCCTCTAGCGGGTTTAACCTTCAGGTTAATGCCCGCGGGTGGCACTCGCATGGAAAAAATGTGCTTTGACGGTATGAGTGAAGACTATGGAACGCATTGGAAGACCGGAAAAGGCGATCTCACACAACCTCAATTCCTTGCCTGGAGCCTGAGCCCGAAAGCTTGTCTGCTCGTTGGAGCGGCGACCTCCGTGAGCGGAAGCCCCGGTAGTTCCGTTTCTGGAGATTCGGCAATGTGCGGATTTCCAATTCCGAATCTGGGAATTTTACCTCCGAGCTCGCATCCCGCCTGCAACGGTTGGGGAGTATTTTATCCTCGATATGGAACATACTCAGGACCTGCTTCAATGACTGGAGCGCTTATGATTGCATCTAGGATCAAAAGTCTGAATGCAGAAGTGCTCCGCACGATGCCGAGTGGACCGGATGAAAAATGGCAGATGATCTATCCGCAATCGAGTTCCTGTTTCCGAGAAGGCCAAAATGTTGGCCTTCTTGAAACAGTGAAGAACGCTCGTGAGACGATGCGGTTAGCAAATGGAAAACTGAAGGGATACCTTTTCGTAATTTGGAAACGAACATATACTTGCAAAGAGTTACCGACTGCTATTCAAGCAAAGGCTGCGGCTCTTGCAATTCCCGCCGCTTGTAGAGGTGCCCCATGACGGACATCTTTCTAAACAGCGAGCACGGCGTAACGATTGCAAAACGTAGAACCTCCGAGCAGCTTCTTCAGGATAGCGGGCCTTACGCGAGCCTCCTGCGCGACCTTATGCAAGCTGCAAAGTCGCGCGGCGCAAGTGATGTTCATATTGAGCCTCACGAGCAAGGTGTTGATCTTCGACTCCGCATCGACGGTAATTTGATGCTTGAGAAGACGGTCGACGTTGGACACCGGGAAAGTTTGATTCTCGAAACTAAGCGAATTTTCGGTCTGTCGATTGGCATAAGCGGGCGCCCTCAGGACGGACGTTCGTCGTTCCCGAGTCTGCGGCTCGATGTACGCGTAAGCCTCCTACCAACGCACTTTGGGGAAAAGATCGTCATGAGACTTCTGAACCTCGATGCAAGCTTCGCGCTAGAGCAGTTGGGATTCCTCAAAGATGAGCAAGAAGTTTTGGAGAGAGCTACCCGATTTGATAATGGTGTGGTCATTGTCTCCGGGCCCACCGGCAGCGGCAAGACTCGAACGCTATATTCTCTACTGAATAAGATTGATCCGCGCAGGCACAATATAGTGACCCTTGAAGATCCAATTGAATATCGAATTGATGGACTGAATCAGGTTCAGGTCAGCGAGAAGATGACTTTCGCTTCAGCTCTCAGGGCGGTATTGCGCCAAGATCCAGATGTCATCTTAGTTGGAGAGATCCGCGATTCAGAGACTGCGAAACTCTGTTTCCAGGCAGCCGAAACAGGTCATTTAGTTTTTTCTACCCTGCATGCGAACGGAGCTTTGGAGGTCATTGATCGCCTGAGGGGCTTGGGGGTTGATGACTTCGCCCTACAGTCAAACCTGCGCCTTTCCATCGCACAGCGGCTTGAACAAACAATTTGCCGAGAATGCTCGGTAGCTGTTCCAGAAGATTACATCTTGAACACCTACCGTGAGGAACTCAAAGAGTACCCACTCGATAGGCGAATAAATGCCTTTCAAAAATCGGAGGAATGTTGGAAATGTCCGCACTGTAATGATGGGGTCTCCGGGAGGGCCCCAATTTTGGAATATGCTTCGTACACAGATCCCGAGGAAACCGGCGAGAAAAAGGAACTGTTTCTTTATAGAAGTCTTGAAGAGAGCCGAATGGTCAGAATGTTTCAGGGAGACGTTGCGTGCGAAGACAGCGGCTACGATCCGAATGAAAATTCAGGAGAGGTAACGTATGTTGAATAAAGTCGTACTCGTGATGGCGCTTCTTTTCGCACAAACGACCCTCGCCAGTGAGTTGGAATACTTCAATAGCGGGATCGATTTTTGGGGTACACAATCACCCCCCCAAAAACCAAACGTCCAGCCTGAAAATCGGATCAGTGATGAAAAGAACACCTTTCCGTGGAAAACCTACCTTGATCCAAAGAATAAGGAATTTTTTAAGGAAGGTGACTACACTCCGCCTGAACCCTTTATGGAAGTCGCTAAGAATCCTTCTGATGAAAACCTGAAGAACTGGTTTGAATTCATGCGACGAAAGAACGAGCTTGCGGCGCACCTCGAAACAAGAATGCAAGAATATCTGGCAAAGAATCAGGCGCAGCCGCCGTTGACTCCGCTGGCTGCGGCGCCAGTAGCAAAGAGCGTTGCAAAGGCCGCTGTGCCCATTGATCCTTCACGTTTCCGAATCCGAATGTACTTCGATTCGCACTGTCTACATTGTCGCCGAATGTTTGGCGTCTTGAAACGCCTTCAGGACGCCGGCTATAAAATCGAAGCATTACAAGTCGATAATGACAGAGTTCCGGTTGAAGAAAGCGGCGTTCCGATTGGAAAAGTAAATCTTTCGGAACTAAAGAACCACGGCGGATCAGCAGTTCCTTATCTAGTAATCGCCGATCTAAAACGTAAAGCTTTGCTTCCTGGTATTCAGGGGTATCACGACTTTGAAGAAGTGATGGCTCTGCTTCGAGAAGCAAGTCGCGGATAGTAAAATGATTCTTCGCCCGCAACAGCCAAGGGCGAAGATAAAAATATAATCAAGAGGTCTCTCCACCAAAAAAAGGCGAGCTGGCTTCGAGCAGAACTTAAGGAGTTTCTATGCTCGTAGAACGCCTGTTAATTTGTGGCTCCCTCATTCGAGGGACCGCCATCAAGAGTCCCAATCCTCAAAAGCGCGAGGAATGGTTTTTATTCCTCATCATCACGGCGCTACTGATATGGGTCGCACACGCGCAAGCCTACGGCGCAACCCATATTCCGGGTCAGGATGCCAGCGACAAGCTCGAAGCGGCGGGTACGCTTCTTCGCATTGTCGATTCGGTTCTTTTTTCCTGGGGTGCGCGAATCTTCGCAGGACTATGCGTGATGTCGGCGGGATGGAACCTAAAAGAGCAACGATTCGGAATCGCAATTCTTTGTATTGTTGCAGCTATTGTCCTTGGGACTGCACCGACTTGGGTCAAAAACATTTTTGATATTGGCGGCGGTGGCGGAATTTTCTCGATAAACTCCGCGGTAGCTGAGGAGCTTGCGCGTGCGTAAGCAAGAGCTTTTGAAAGCACGGTTTTCATCCCCAGTAAGTCAGACAATCGACTCTCCGATCATGGTGTTCGATTTCTGGGAACTCCCGGATGTTTTCATTGCGTTGTTTATCATCCTGATATTCGGGGTCCTTTTCTACTCTTGGGGAACGATGTTCACGCTGTTGGTTCTCTGTTTAGGAGCTGGACCAGTTATCAAAAAGAAGTACCCGAAAGGAATCTTCTTTCATTGGCCCTACGCGCACTTTCGGATGGAGCTACCGGGCTTAATCAACCCGAGGGGGCGCAGTCGGCGCTACTCGGACTAACAAGTAAGGATCAAATATGAGTGTAACCCAAGATCAAATGGAGGCCAGATGGAAAATGGAGAAAAACCAAAACGATTCGAGCAAAAGCCAAATATCGAGCTTACTCAGCGACTTTCTCGCGATGGTCGCTTCTGGATTTTTAAGCGCGTTGAGACGTGGTTGGTCTCTGCTAAGTACCTGGACGTTATCCGCGAAAATCATGGTCGCGAACAGAACGGGACCCAGGTTGCAACGGTTGAAGAAAAATCTAAGCGGAAAGGCAAAAGAAATGCTGACAGCGATGGATAAAGGAATCGAAGCTGCGCAAGTCGCAGCTCCTCCTGTCGGCGTTTATCAGGGCGTCGATCTTCGAGTGCTTCCAAAGTACGTCGCATTTAAGGCAGCAATGCTTAAACAGCGACTCACGCTTCAATATATCTTAGCAATCCACCTGGCGGCGTTTGCTGCGAATTTTGGATTTTCGAGATTTGAGATTCACAGCCTGGAAAAAAAGCTGCGAGAGAAAGAATACATTCTTGCTCCTGGTGTAATGGACTTCACGACGGCTGCACCTCAGAGCGTGAGCGATTCCTATGTAGTCAACGCTGGCATGAGTTTTCTTTCCATGCTCGGAAATATCAATGCGGCAAACGTAGACGAACAGTACAAGCGGTTAGCTTCGTTTATGGCTCCCGAGCTCCGAATTCAATTTGAAGCAGAGGTGGTTGAATGGCGCGAAACCGTTAAGAACGAAAACATCTCGGAGATCCTTCGAGTCACTGACCGTGAAGTTGTCGCTACCAACGAGGGATTCTACAAAATGACAGCAATTGCAAATCGCGAAAGATATTCAAACGGAGAAAGTCTCGGGCGAATTGACGAAGTGATCGAGCTTACGATGAAGCTCGTACCTCCGGTCAAAGGAAAGGAGTGGTATCTCGAAATTACTTCTCTTAAGCGCTCGCGCGCGGACGGATTTAAAGCGTCCCAACAAACTAAAGAACCAAGAGTTGATAAGTGAAACGGAGGCAAGTAATGAGAAATCGAAATGAAGAAATCGAAAAAATTCTTAAGAGCATTCTGTTTTGCTCGTCAATGGCAATACTACTGGACGTGATGATGCCGAATCAGGCAATCGCCAAACCAGTCTACTACGGGTCGATGCCTGAACAAGTCAGAGTCAAACACGGTGGATCGACAATTTTTAGATTCCCGAAGGCCGTACAAACGATTACCGGCGCAGGGCGGCTCACAATCAAGCCCGCAAACGATGCGGACCCAAGCTACACGACTCTTGCGGTTACTCCCAGATTCACGAATGGCCTCAACGAAGTAGCCTTCTTTCTGGCAGATGGGAGTGTAGTCAAAACCAAAATTCTCGTAAGTCCGAATGATCCTGCGGCAGATTCGTTCTACGAATTTAGACCGAAGGACTCGCTCGACTCCGACCAGTCGGACTCAAATGCGCCAAAAATCTCTGAGGTGGAGCTGCTTAAGGCAATGGTGCGAGACGACGATGTAGCTGGATATAAGGTATCTCGATTTTCGAGCGATGTGCCCTCGAAGCTTTCAAGTGCGTCCGTCGAACTAATTCGTATTTACAAAGGAAACCCCTTTAATGGCTATGTGTACCGCGTAACCAATACGAGCTGGAAAAAAATTGTTGAGGTCGACGTTCGTCATCTTTCTGTTGGCGAACCTAACCTCGCGATACTCGCACAATCCGACGAAGATCGCCTTTTTCCAAAGGGCAAAGGCGCGCACCAAACACTTGTCCGCATTGTAGCTAAGAATACTTCTTCGAGTCGCGACGTAATTTTCGCGATGGAAGCGCAAGAACCAGAGGCGGCAGCCTCACAAAAGAAAGGTGATTGATGATGGAAATGACAAAAGTTTTCGATTCAATCAAAAGTTTCGATTGGAAACGCCATGAGGACCGCGTGAAAGAGCTTGTGAAGACAAAGCCGTTGATTGTCGGGGGCGCTGTCCTAGCGCTTCTTTTTCTTTTGAATCTCGTAGGCATTGGGAGCCAAAAAGAAAGCCGCATCATTGAACGCCCGACAGAGATCAACTTTCAAAATGGCCGCATTTTGAATGACCGGGAAAGTTCTTTTTACTATGGCAAAGAGAGGCTGTTATCGCAAAAGGCGCAGGCAATGATGGACGCACAAGCACAGATTCAAGCGCGCATGGCAGAGCTGGAGAAAAAGCTCGCAGCAGCTCAAACGGCTTCTCCTTCACCGGCGGCAGGCCCAGGAGCAGAGGCGTCGCCTCCACCAAGTAGTGACCTTCAAGCCTATTCACCGACCGAAGATTTTCAAGGAACGCAAGTTTCTGAGCCTCCTGGAACTAGCACGATAAAAAGAACACGAGTGCGCGGCGTTGGTCATGGCCCTGATCTAATTGCTTTTCCCGTTAAAGGAGATACGAAAACCGAAGGAGTCATGCTTCCCGCAGGAAGTTACGTGAAGGCCAAGATTTTAACAGGTGTTGATGTGCCGGAGGGAAAAACTTATCCGGTCTTGATGGTGCTCGATTTTTCCTACGTTGCTCCAAACGATCATAAAATCGACTTATCGGGTTGTTTTATGATCGCAAAGGCCGAAGGAAATCTCTCAACTGAAAGAGTGCAAATGCAGGCGACGAAAATGAGTTGCGTATCAAGAAAAGGAAAAATGTTCGAGCGTGACGTAAATGGCTTTATTGCAGATGACAAAGACGGTTCGTTTGCGATGAAAGGGAAAGTGAACTCAAAACAAGGTCGCGTGGCTGCTATGGCGTTCCTTTCAGGGATTGTCCAAGGCGTCGGTCAAGCAGTTCAAGCGGCGCAAACTCAGCAAAACGTGAACCCTCTTGGCGGAAGCTCTTCCGTAATGACGGGCGACTCAAGCAAGTACATGGTTGCCGGAGGTGCCGCCAATGCCGCGGGAATGGTGGCCCAGTGGTATCTCCAACAGGCGCAAAGTCTTTCGCCTACGGTTGAAGTCGGCTCAGGCCGCGATGTTTGGATCGTTATGAAAGACAAAGTAAGTCTTCCAGAAGAATTTTTCAAAAAAGAAAGGATGGATGGCAATGAAGGCATTTACTCTTATTTCACTCGCATTCTCGATTAGTCTTTGCGCGTGCAGTTCCGCGCCAACGAGAACTGTGCTCGAAGAACGAGCAGGATACGACATGAAAGGGCCTCCGCTATCGAGCCTCGGTAACTCTGGCGGCGTGAAGTACGTGCCAACGAGAATTCCTGAAAAGGTCATCGTTGGATGGCTTTTTCCTCATGATATGCCCTCAAAGGTTTACTTCTGGGGTTCATGGCTTTCAATTGTTGTTGAGGACGAAAGCTGGGCGATGATGAAAGTTGAAGTTCCAAAGGTAGATAAAAGGGAAAAGAGGACAACGGATCGCCCGAAGACTTCACCTCCAAAAAAGCAAAAAACTCAAATCAAGCCCGTGGCGTAGACAGCCGCTCAACTAAGCGCCCGAACCTACACAAATAAGGGCAATAAAATTTAGCACTAAAGTCTCTCTACCAAGATACGGCGAGCGACCCATAAGCGGAGGTATTTCCGTATGTTTGGGACTCGTATTACAAGCGACGAAATTATTGAGC
>JBFWYS010000034.1:0-14216 GCA_050186175.1 Pseudobdellovibrionaceae bacterium | reverse complement strand
GAATTGGTTAAAAAAATTGTAACTCTTCGCCATAAACGGGCTCAGCTTTTGGGATATAAAACTCACGCCGAGTTTGTTTTAGCCGATCGCATGGCTCAATCAACAGAGACCGTGATGAATTTTTTAAATCGCCTGCTTGAACCTTCTAAAAGAGCTGCATTGGGCGATATTGCTGAACTCCGCGCCTTGAGAAAAGAGCTTGAAGGGCAAGATGAAGTCATGCCTTGGGACATGGCTTATCTCAGTGAACTTCTCAAAGAAAAAAAATATAAATTCAACGAAGAAGAATTGCGCCCTTATTTTAAACTCGAAAATGTAATTGCCGGAGTTTTTGAACACGCACGCAGGCTTTACGGCTTGGTGTTCAAGGAAGTTTCGCTTCCGGTTTATTCGTCTGAAGTTAAAACGTACGAAGTCGTTGATGAGTCAACCGGTAAATATGTAGGACTCTTTTATGCCGATTTCTTTCCGCGACCTGCAAAAAGAGCGGGCGCTTGGATGACCGCGTATCGTGAGCAGGGCTTGTGGGGAAACGAAGTGAAACGTCCGCATGTTGGAATCGTTTGTAACTTTACAAAACCAACAGCAACGAAGCCTTCGCTTTTGGATTTAGATGAAGTTCTCACTCTCTTCCATGAATTTGGTCACGCTCTTCACGGTTTGCTTTCCAACTGCCGCTACCGTTCAATTGCCGGAACTAACGTGTACTGGGATTTCGTAGAACTTCCTTCTCAGATCATGGAGAATTGGGTTTATGAAAAGGAGTCTCTCGATCTGTTTGCTAAACATTATGAAACTGGACAGCCCATGCCCAAAGAGTTGGTCGATAAGATTATTCAGTCTTCGCGGTTCCAGGCCGGACTACAAAGCTTGCGACAACTCAGTTTCGGATTCTTGGATATGGCATGGCACGCGCAGGACCCAAGTGCTGTGAAAGACGTCGATCAATTTGAAAAATCAACGTTAGCTCCCCTCGTAGTCATGCCGCTAGTCCCGGGCTCAAACTCGTCCGTGAGTTTTGCACATATTTTCTCCGGTGGGTATTCAGCCGGTTACTATAGCTATAAGTGGGCTGAGGTTTTAGATGCTGATGCTTTTGAATATTTCTTGGAAAAAGGTCTGTTCGATCCTGCGGTCGCTAAATCTTTTAAAGAAAATATTTTGAGCAAAGGCGGATCTGAACATCCAATGGAGCTTTATAAAAAGTTCCGCGGTCGTGAGCCCGATCCAGATTCAGTTCTAAGAAGAGATGGATTATTGAAATGATGAAGAAATTGATCTTAAGTGAAGGAAAAAAGATCGGGATTGTTTATCGTCCCGAGACTCCTCGCGCTTTTGCCCTGGGCGCCGAAGTCGCGGTCTGGTTAAAAGAAAAGGGCTATGCTCCCGTCACCGCACCCGATCAGAAAAAAATCACAGGCACACAATCCATGTCGGCAAAAGATCTCAAAAGTCTTTGTTTGATCGTAGTACTTGGAGGCGATGGAACATACTTGCAGGCTGTTCGCCTTCTTGAAGGCGCTCCGATTCCAATTTTAGGCGTCAACCTTGGAAGCCTTGGATTCTTAACTCAAACGCGTGAGCAAGATCTTTATGTCAATCTCGAGCAAGCCTTAAATAATAAAATGGAGCTGCGCTCTCGAAGCATGCTCGAAGTAAAGCTCAAAAGAAAAAACAAAGTCATCGATACTTCTCTTGCTTTGAATGACGTGGTGATCGAGCGAGGAGCCGCAAGTCATCTGATGAATGTGGCTATTTACAGCGAAAAGTTTTTAGTCTGCGAGATCAAGGCCGATGGCTTTATCATAGCAAGTCCCACAGGGTCTACAGCTTACACACTTGCAGCCGGCGGACCGGTTTTACATCCTGAGGTCAATGCTCTGGTTGTGACTCCTATCGCACCTCACAGTTTAACCACACGACCGATGATCTTCCCGGATCACCAGCTTTTGAGCTTTAAAATCAATTCGCGAACTCAAGGATCCAGATATGTGGTCGACGGAAAAAGTCTGCAAGATTTAGTCCCCGATGACGAAATCGTAATTACGCGCGCAAAACACGATCATTTGGTTGTACGTAGACCTACAGATAATTTCTTTCATTTATTACGTGAAAAATTGAAGTTCGGAGAAAGAGCTTAAGGAGGACAAAATGTTAGTTGAGCTTAAAGTCAGCAATTTTGCCATTATCGAAAACTTGCACATCGAGTTTAAAAAGGGGCTCAATATTCTGAGCGGCGAAACGGGAGCAGGAAAATCAGTTCTTCTAAAATCTTTGTCGCTCTTGATGGGCGGCAAGTCCTCTTCAGACACAATTCGCAGTGGCGAAAGCCAGGCCGTAATTGAGGGTTCATTTGATATTTCAAGTCGTAAAGACATTCGTGTGCGCCTCGAGGAAATGGGAATTCCACTTGAAGATTCTATTTTGATTGTCCGTCGATTGATCGCTGGTGGCGACAAGAGCAAAGTTTATTTAAATGGCTCGCTCAATACTCTTCAGTCGCTAAGAGATATCGTGGCTCCGATGATAGAAGTCGCGGGGCACTCGGCTCCCCTCATTGAGATGACGGGGCAACATGAAAATCGCAATCTTTTGTCAAAAGCTTATCACTTAGATTTGTTAGATCAGTACTTAGGCACTTTTGAACTGAGAAATACGTATGAACATGCTTTTGTAAAAAGATATGCGCTCGTGCAACAAATTGCAGAACTTGAAAAGAACTCTAAAGACAAAGCTCAAAGACTTGATTTCCTCACTTTCCAACGCGACGAAATCGCGAAATTAGACCTGTCCCCCGGGGAAGAAGAACAACTCGAAATCGAAGTTAAAAAGCTAAAGAATTCTTCTCGTATAGGGGCGTTTGTCGACTCTGCAGAAAGTGCACTTTATTCGGATGATGATTCAGCAGTAAGTCGTTTACATGGAGTTTTACAGAAATCGATTGAAATCGGGAATATCGATCCCGAGGTCTCTGTAAAAGTAGAAGCTTTAGAGCAAGCAAAGTCTTTGATCGAAGAAAGCGTTTATCAGCTTCGGCAATATGCTTCTCGCATTGATGCGGATCCAGCTCGTTTAGAAGAAGCACAGTCTAGACTCAGTGATCTTCGTAAGCTTCAGAAAAAATACGGACCCACGGCAGCTGATATTTTAGGGGCCCTAGTTGAAATCGAAACTGAAATTGGAACTCTTGAGAACTCAGATCAAAAAATTGACCAGATGAAATCTGAACTCGCAGCTCTCGAAAAGGAGCTTTGGACGAAGGCCACTGAACTTCATAAAAAGCGCACGAAGGGAGCGAAGGTTTTATCTGAGAGTGTAAATGAAGAACTTTTGGATTTGAATATGAAAGGCGTCACATTTCATGCGCAGGTCTCTGAGGAGAAAACTCTAACTACGACTGGAATCTCAGATGTCGAGTTTATGAGTCAGACTTCGGCTAAAGATATTCCACGTCCGCTTTCTAAATTCGCTTCGGGTGGAGAACTCAGTCGCATTTTGCTTTCTCTGAAGCGCGTGGTGGGCGCATCTAAATATCCTCGCACTTATTTATTTGATGAGGTGGATGCGGGTGTCAGTGGGACAACAGCCGAAAAGGTTGGCAAAAAATTGAAATCGATCTCGGGCGGCCAGCAAGTTATTTGCGTTACTCACTTACCTCAGGTAGCTGCGAGCGCGGACTCTCATTTCTTTATTCAGAAGTCTCCAAAAGGGAGCGGCGTTTCGATGGAAGTCATTGAGCTCAAGAAAAAAGAACGAGTCGAAGAGATCGCTCGTTTAATTTCGGGCGAAAAGATTACCAAAACCTCTCTTGCCCACGCCGAAGAACTTTTGAAAGAGGCCGCGAACTAAGCCCCAATAGTTCGACTTTTAATTCTGAAAACACAACTCGAAATAACAAAAATTCTTAGCACAAGAATATGTGATCGAGCCGTTACCGGAGCAACACTACAAATCAACCCATTCGCCCCGAGCGTCAGTCAGTTTAAAAGCCTGAGGGCTTTGCATCCAACTGCCTAGATTTACCGACCGAATTTTGGCACCCTCATGCTCAAACTCAAACTCATCGCGCACATGAATGTGCCCTGTTATTATCCAATTAAAACTTCCGCCTTCCTTAATAGAATCTTGAGCGTACCGACGAATGAGGTTTCTCAACTCACCTTCTTTTTCTTCGCGAGTCACTTGGCTTCTTTTACGACTCCACTTGCTCGCTTCAGTGCCAATAGTCTCCCACAAAAAACCGGGAACAATTTGAGCAACAGCTTCCATAAACGGAGAACGCACAACCGATCGATACCGTAAATAGGCCTTGTCAGCAGAGTTAATGTAATCACCATGTTCAAGGCGAACCGTCCATGGACCCAAAGTAAAACTCCTAGGTTCCGTGTAAACAGGAATTTCAAAAGTCTGTTTCCACAAGGACTTCAAGTGAAGATCGTGATTACCTTCAAAGTAGACGACTTCAACTCCGGCGTTTTTTAACTGCGTGAGGGCATTTACAATCGGCGCAAACTTTAAAACAAAAAATTGGTGGTTACCAATCCAGAGATCAAAAATATCTCCGAGCAAAAATAAATGAGAGGGTCTATTTTTTTGTTCAAGCAAAGAATTTAAAAAGCGCAACAGGGTGATCCCGTTACGCTCATTTACTGATTTTAAATGAATATCAGAAACGAACCAAGCTTCCACATTAAGACTTCGGTCCGCCTTCAGCTTCGTTCTGTTTGCGGCGAATATAAGTTGGAATATCTAAGTTTTGGCTAAGAGGTGGGGCACGACGCAATTCTTGAGCCATTCTCCGAGCCTCTTCAAGGGCCGAGGTCTCAGTTTCAACATTCATCGAAAGTTGTTCTGGCTGAGTGTAATTCACTTTTGTCTCTTGGCTTTCGCGAAACATTTTTGCTTTCATCAGCAAAATGTCTCTTGGCAACAACCCCGCCTCATTTGGTTGAACGTTTTCTTGCATTCTCTGAGCCATCGGCTGTTGAGCCATTTGTTGTGGTTGAGATGAGTAAGCAGGTGGGGGAGCTGTTTGTTGCTGAGACTGAGGAGCCGCGTACTGCATCGGCGGCGACTGCTGTGCGGTCGGCACCGGCTGAATCTCAGGAGCTGATTGGTACTCTTGATTCAACGGAAATGACGGCGACAACCCAGAAACCGAAGGCATCCCAAAGGCAGGATTCACTGAAGCCGGAGGCGCCATTTGCTGCGAAGTTTGTTGATACTGCGCAGGCGAAGGAGACGGAATCGGTGGCAAATTCACAGGCTGTTGAAAGTAAGAGGCGCTTGGCTGAACCCATTCAGTCTGTGCTTGAGGCGCGGGCGACTGTGCATAAGTCGTTTCAGGAGCCGGAGCTGGCGCCTGTTGTGTGCCCGAAAGAAACTCTGACATTCCAACATTGTGTGATGCCGTTTGTTTTCTTTCGTAGTTTGCAAATCCAGTTGCAACAACTGTAACACGAACTTCGTCGACAAGAGATTCATCGATAACCGCACCGAAGATAATTTCCGCATCTTCATGCGCAGCTTCTGTAATCAAAGTTGAAGCTTCGTTTACTTCGAACAAACTCAAATCAGGTCCGCCTGTAACATTGATGATAATGCCAGTTGCTCCATCGATTGCAATATTCTCAAGAAGAGGAGAAGAAATCGCAGCCGTCGCTGCTTCGACAGCTCTGTTTTCTCCTTTAGCGTATCCTGTTCCCATAATCGCCATGCCTTTTCCGCTCATAACGGTGCGGATATCGGCGAAATCTAAATTGATAAGACCTCTCTTATTGATGAGGTCAGAAATACCTTTCACAGCATCCAACAAAACAGCATCTGCTTTTTTGAATGTATCAATGAGAGGAGTTTTATCGCCGGCAACAGCCAAAAGTTTTTGATTTGGAATTACGATAAGAGCATCAACATTTTCTTTAAGATCGCCCAAACCAAAATCCGCATGCTTCATACGTCTTTTACCTTCAAAGATAAAAGGGCGAGTCACCACGCCGATTGTCAGTGCGCCTAATTCACGAGCGATTTTTGCTACGATTGGAGCTCCTCCTGTTCCTGTGCCACCACCCATTCCGGCAGTCACAAAAACCATGTCGGCTCCATCCAATTTTTCTACGATTTCATTGTAAGACTCGATCGCCGCACGACGACCGATATCTGGATTCGCTCCAGCGCCAAGACCTTTTGTAAGTTCGAGGCCTAACTGAATTTTCCCTGAAGCTTTATTGTGTTGAAGTGCTTGGATATCCGTATTGGCAACGATAAATTCAGCGCCGCTCATTCCGCCTTCGATCATCGTTTGGACAGCGTTTCCTCCGCCTCCGCCGACACCGACAACTTTAATGTTTGCTCCTATGCTGACATTCTCATCCAATTCAAACATGTCTCCCCCTAACAGTTTTTGTTTTCTGGTTCATCTTTATCTTCCCTGCCAGAGCTTTCATCTAGCTCCCTACGGGAGAATCAAAACGCTTGGCCAAAAAAATTACGAATTTTTTTGCCAAACTCATTCAAAGATTGGTTGAAATTCTCATCCAAGCCTTGTCCCTTCATTTTTCTCTTTTCTACTTCGTATCCATACAATAACAATCCAACAGAGGTTGCATAGGTCGAAGACTTCACAACATCTGTAAGGCCGCCCACTTTATGAGGCATGCCTCGGCGAACCGGAATATCAAAAATAAATTCGCCCATTTCAATGAGTCCATCCAGCTGACTTGCACCACCTGTTAACACAACTCCAGATCCCAATTGATGGTGATTTCCACTTCTTTGGATATCCGCTAAAATCAAATTCAAGGTCTCTTCGGCACGTGGCTCTAAAACTTCTGCGAGTTCTCTACGTAAAACGGTTCGCGGCTTGCGGCCACCAACACCTTCAACTTCGATCGTCTCACTTTCGTTCACTAGAGAAACAAGCGCACATCCATATTTTTTCTTGAGGTCTTCAGCGCTCGACTGTGGAGTTCTAAGTCCAACTGCTACATCATGAGAAAAATGCTGGCCACCCACTGGAATCATCGAAGTATGCGCCACCGAACCGTTAGCATAATAAAGTGTATTGCAGGTTCCACCGCCGATATCGACAAGGCAAACTCCAAGATTTTTTTCGTCGTCACTGAGAACAGCTTGTGCGGCCGCCAATTGATCAAGAACAAGACCAGCAACTTTAAGTTCCGCCTTTTCAGTGCATTTGATTGTGTTTAACAAAGACGTCTGACTGCCAGTTACGATGTGCACAGAAGACTCGAGTCGAACTCCCGACATGCCGATTGGATCGAGAATTTGATCTTGCTCATCCACTTTGTATTCGCGTGGAAGAACATGAAGAACGCTTCGATCAGACGGAACTGCAACGGCCTTAGCCGCTTCAATAACACGATCAATATCTTCAGGGCTCACTTCTTTATTTTTGATCGCCACCATTCCGCGAGAATCGAAAGATTTAATATGCGGCCCGGAAACTCCAACCCACACACTCTCAATTTTGTAACCGCTCATCAGTTCAGCTTCTTCGCGAGCTTTGCGAATGGATTCTGTTGCCGCTTCGATATTGACAACGGCACCTTGTCGGATTCCGGTATTTGGTGCAGAGCCAACTCCGACAACTTCTATTTTTCCATCTGTAGTGGGAATACCAATGACGAGTGCAACTTTGGTTGAACCAATATCCAAACCTGCGATCACAGGTGTGGGAACTTTCCCTTTACTCATCCTTAAGCCTCTTTTTTTATGACCCATCCCTTTTGGGGAGTGTATTTACATACCTAGGGTCAATTCGATGCCAAACTTTTGTTGCGTAATCTTCGCATCTAAAATCTCGGAATCCTTCCCAGACTTTAGACGAACCTGACTAAAAGTTTAGGGAGCCTTACGCAGCTTGACAAGGACTTTCTTAGAGAAATTTGCGTCAATGACGCGACCCTCAAATTGATGAAGAGCCATGTAATCAAGAACTTGCGAGACACGTGCAGATTTCAGAGCGAGATTATTTTCTCCCATCTTCACCTGCAAACCGTTCTCTACAAGGGAGACGAGGAATCCTTCTTTTTCTGAAAAACGAATTTCGGAAATCTGTCTCTCAGCAAATGGACCACTTCTTGGCAATTCCTTTAAGAAATCGAGAACTTTCATTCGCAGTTCTGGATTAGTCTTAAAGTTTTCGCCCATTAAAAGTGGAGCATCGGGTGATTGGTTCGATGCTACTTTTGGTAGCAACTCCCCGTTTTCTAAAACAGGAAACAATTCTCCGCGACTCGAAACCCAAATCATTTTCACTTCGAGAGGGCGAATTTGCACAGTCAAAGTGCGGGGCCAGGTGCGCGCAATTCCGATATGTGAGATCCATTTTTCTTCAACTAAATCCGATTTAACATCTTTAAGCCGAATTTCCCAAAGCGAACGGCCGTTTTGATTTTTAAGACGGTCTTCCATCTTTACAAGGAGAGGGCGTAGAAAAACTAAATCATCGTACGAGTCTTCGAGACGAACTTCGATTTTCTCAACATTGAACATTCCTGCTTGCTCGAGATGATAAAGACTTCCTGCCACAAGGGTTGGAAGCACGAAAAAGAAAATAAATATTCGAACGATAAACTTATTCCGTAAAAAAGACTCTGTTTTATTGAGAAGCTGTCGCTTCATGTCCAATCTCCCAGATATATGACTTCGGTTCGCAGACTCACACCCGTTTTACTTTTCACAACTGCTTTTACTTGCTCGATCACAGAATGAATTTCGCTCGCTTTTGCATTGCCTGTGTTGACAATGAAATTGGCATGCTTGGTTGAAACTTGAGCTCCCCCAATTGAAAAACCCTTCAGTCCAGACTCATCAATGAGTTTTGCTGACTTATTGCCCGGCGGATTTACAAAAACAGAACCACAGCTTGGCATATCTAAAGGTTGTTTTGATAAGCGTGTTCTATTTGCCGTTTTAACTTGTTCTAAAATTGTTGCGTCTCTTTCGAGAGGCCAACTAATACCAACTTTGGTAACGATGCCGGGTTGCCATCCAGCTGAGTGCCGATAGCTCCACTCCACTTGAGTGTGAGTATATTTTTCGGTCCAAATTTTTTGGTTATCGTATTTTAGCACTTCGAACCAATCGACGATTTCGCAAAATTCGCGTGGCTTAAACTCTTCGGCTACTCCGGCATTCATAACAACACCACCGCCGACATCTCCTGGCAAACCTGCTAAAAATAAAGAAGGCGCTAATTTACTCTTGAGAAAAACTTTGAGCAGTTCGTTTTTTCCGGTTCCTGCAAGCACTTCGATTTTCAGACGGCCATGTTCTTCGATGGTGGTAAGTCCTGCAAGCTTTTGCATGCAGATGACAAGACCACGAACTCCGCGATCAGAAACGAGAATATTAGAACCGCCTCCCATAATAACTATTGGAAGCTTTTTTGATTGCGCAAACTCAATAGCTGATTTTAGCTCATCGATACCAGTAGGCCGACAGAAATAATCGGCATCTCCGCCGACAAGCCAAGAAGTAAAAGGACCGAGTTTAATTTTTTTTTGGATTTCCAAAAAATTAGCTTCCTTTCAAATTTTTGAGAATATCCATACCAATTTTCCATCCGTCGCCGGCTCCGAGAGTTAAAAACACATCTCCTGCCTTGAGACGATTCTGAATATTTGAACTTAGAGTTTCAGTTTTTGGAATATATGTACATTTGGCGTGTTTTATTTCGTTGGCCAATTTTTCTGAAGTGACTCCTGGAATTGGACTCTCTCCGGCCGGATAAATATCGAGTAAAAGCAATTCGTCGGCCTGTGTGAAGCAAGTCAAAAACTCCGACCAGCAATGCTCTGTTCGGGAATAACGATGCGGCTGAAATGCCACGACTAGTCTTTTTTCCGGAAACTTTTCGCGAAGAGCTTGCAATGTTGCTCGGACTTCTGTTGGGTGATGTCCATAATCATCGTAGATAGGGATTGATTTTTCTTCGCCCTTAAAGTGAAAACGACGATCGACTCCTTCAAACTTGATCAAACCTTTTCGACAAGTTTCAAAACTGAATCCAGCCTTCATTCCCGTGGCAATTGCGGCTGCAGCGTTAAGAGCATTGTGTTTTCCAGGAACACGAACTTCGAATTCACCGACGCGCAAGCCATGCATATGCAATTCGTATTTTCCGTTCTGTCCGCGAATCACGAGATCATTTTTGGAATCAAATCCGTAAGTGAAAATTCTTTTTGGGAAATTTTCGAAGATATCGCGAATCACGGGATCATCACCGCAAACAATGATAGCGCCATAAAATGGAATCTTTAAAGCGAAATCGTAAAAGGCTCTCTGCAGGTTTTCAAAAGTTTTGTAGTAGTCGAGGTGATCTGAATCGATGTTAGTAATAACTGAAATTTCAGGAGACAGTTTTTGGAAGCTCCCATCACTTTCATCGGCTTCAGCAACAAGCCATTCGCCTTCGCCCAAAAAAGCAGTTGATTTAATTAAATCCAAACGGCCACCGACAACAATCGTTGGGCTGACTTCGGCTTCTAAGAAAATTGATGCCGTCATACTTGTGGTTGTTGTTTTTCCATGAGTGCCGGCAATTGCAACGCCTCTTTTGAGTCCCATAATTTCTGCGAGGGCCTCAGCTCTCTGAATAAGTGGAATTCTCTTTGCGCGAGCTTCACGCATCTCTGGATTATCTGGCGAAACAGCGGATGAATAAACAACAACATCAGCAGAGCCGACTTGATTCGCATGATGACCTTTAAATACTTTAACACCCAGATTTTTTAGGCGCTCTGTATTTGCGTTTTCAGAAAGATCGCTTCCTGAAACTTGCGCACCCATATTTTGCAACAATTCCGCTAAACCGCACATTCCAATTCCACCCACACCGATGAAGTGGAATCGTGCTTTCGTCAAATGCATAAACTCTCCTTAGGACCAAATCTCTTGCGTCATCTTTACCAAATCTCCATAAGCGAAACCATATGTATTACTGGTATTGGCAGCATATTTATATTTTCAATTTCTTTGTCCGTGCAAGCAAGTATAATAATACATGTCCTTCTACACACCGTATTTGCCGACAAAAATGCCTGGAGAAAATAGTGGCCACTGCTTCCGATCTTATGACTCGAAATCCGCTCACACTCGACTGTCGAGCCGATGTGCTTGAAGCCGTCAGCTTCTTCTCCGAGCACAAAATTGTAAGCCTGCCCGTTCTCTCTCCGACCGGCCAAGTTTTGGGACAAATTACAGAGGTTGAGCTTATGAAGGCTTTCGTCCAGAGGAAAGTGGATAAATCTTCAAAAACGTCTCTTCAAGATTTTATGCATCTCTTACTTAAGCCTAGCTTCGTGAATATCGATGACCCGATTTCGACAGTGGTCTCCGGGATTATCAAATCTCCTGTGCATCGCGTTTTAGTTCGCACGAGCGTTGATCCTTTAGTAGGGGTCATTTCTCCGCGCGACATTTTAGATTACTTCCAAGGCGGAGAGTCGAAATCTCTGGCAATGCTTAAAGAAATTGAGACTCTAAAAGAGCAGATCCTGGCCTTAAAAGACGCGATCAAAAACGCCAAGGCTCATCTCGAAGTTTACGCCAATCTCTTCAACTCAAGCCCCTACATGATGTATGCGTGTAATAAAGAAGGCTGCATCGTAATGGCAAATAAAAAAACTCATTCTGCGCTTGGTTTTGGTAAAGGCGAATTAATCGGAAAAATAGTTCTCGATATGTATCCAACCGAAGAACACGTTCGTGTGGGACAAGCGCTCGCTAAAATGAAAGCTGATGATAATCACTCAGTGATTTATCTTTCGATGCAGAAAAAAAGCGGGGAACACATTCGGGTGGAACAAGCTTCAAATCTTCTGCGCGATCGCGAAGGAGAATTTATGGGCGTGTTCTTTTTGACTCGGGAGATTGATTCAGATCAGATGCTTCGTGCGTTGCATGGGGTTTTTAAAGAATAGTTCGAGATTGGCCGTGGTTACATGGAAGCCACGTATCTAGAAACTCGAGTAAATTTATTTTTGCACAAAATCATTTGTACATTTAGTCCATTTAATTCAGAATAAATTGATCTGATTGACATCGTCTCTGCATTATTTAGACTTAAAAAATAGAACTGAGGAGCTCAAATGTCCAAATTATTATCTCTTATTTTCACTGCACTATTATTTAATGGCCTAATTAATGGCTGCGCTCATCAAGATAACAAAAATTCAGCAGCGAATGACCAAAGAGAACCTGCTACTCATTTACGAAACGGAAAATCTAGTTGCATAGTTCAAGATGGCTTTCAAAAAACAGAACTCGAGATCAAAGGCCATATGGTTTACATTAATGGCTTTAGTTTTAGAAATTAGGGCCTATCTAACAAAGATCAAACAGGCACTTACTTAATCTATGAAGAACTAAATGATCCTTATACATTACATCTTTACGAAAGAAAAAGTGCCTATTCCTCTTTTATCCTTGGAATTAGTAACTCATCTGGCAAAAAACAGTTCTATGAATGCAGAGTAAGTACATTAAATTTAGTTTAATAACTTGAAAATTTAAAACATTATTTAGGTTCCATTTTTACTATACTATTTTGCAAAAATGGAAAGGCCTGAAAATTTTTAACTGTTACTTTTTCAATTTCTTCTTGTGTTAACCAAGAACACTCAACGAGTTAAATGTCTCAGTAAAACTAAAAATTGGAAAGCCTGAACCAAACATAACATGATCCATCCCAAACTTACGCATGTGCCAATTAGCGTATGTAGGAACCAATCCACTTATCTCCATAAAAAGATTTTTTCCAAAATCGGGAACTTCCTTTTTAAAGGCATCTGCTAAAATCAAATTCCGATATCCCTCGAAGAGTCCATGCCCCAAAATAAAATTTGGTTTTGGTTTTGGAATCATTTTTTTTGCCTCAGTTATAAATGCAATCAGATCTTACAAATTTGAGCATTCTCATCAAAAATGAACTAACTAGACTTGAATCCGGCATTAAAAATGCCGATTCGTAGACTGTCGTGAAAACCTATTTTTATGCCCTTCTTTTTATCCTCTTGAATTGCAGTTCCGCTCGCGCTGGCTTTGGAAATGCCTTAGGCGAGGACTTGAGATGCCATTTGAAAAACAGGTCCCTTGTTCACCAGGTAAGTGAGTTAAAAGAAACAGTTGATCCTAGCGGCACATTTGATGATCGAGCTTTTGAAGGACGTTGGCAGCTCGTACACGAAAAGTGTGGTGAAGAAACTTCCGCCAAAGAAATTGATGAATTGGTTTCAGAAGCCTCACCTTCTAAATTTGGTGGCTCGCTGACATTTAAAGATGGCAAGTATAGCCAAGAACTTATAGGCTCACCGATTTGCAAAAAGGATTCTCCTCGCTTTTTGGAAGATAAAACCTACTGCGGTCAAGATCTACAAACCGACGGGAAATATTACTTCCATGAGCAAGGAACTGTTGGATTTCGTGGCAAAGAGATCAAATGGGACTCAACGGAGTCAATTCGCTTGGTCGCTGCGTTGGGGCTCGATGGCTATACAGATTTAAAGTGGCGAAAAAAAGGGGGCCTCTTGATTCTCAGGCAGCCCCCAAATGACCACTTTCATCCCTGTAAAGGAAAACCATTCTGGCGCTATTACATTCGATTTTTGAGTTCTTAGGAGTTGATGATTTTAAAAAAGTCCATATTAAAACAGCAAGCCTTTACAGCAGCCCGCTTTACAGTAAAATTCAGTCGAGACTAAGGCGAATGTTTTGGGGCGGTTTCAAAACTGTTGTTAAAGCCTAATCTTAATCAATCGGAATACGAACTAAGCGCGAACTGCCGGCATCAAAGATGTAAAGATAATTGGCGTCGGCTATGATTCCCGCCGGAGAAATGGCTGAGATCGCATCATCTGACGGAGGCGCTGGCGATCCACCAGTACACCAACCTACGGTGACACTGCCTGGGGTACGGGAAGTACAAACTGCATCTCCACCTGTCGGTGTAACTTTGACTGTTCCCTTCCAGCCGATGTAGGCGCCTGTTGCTAAATTATATTTTTGAATCGTGCTTTTTCCGATAGCTCCATCGACCACATACAAGTGAGCTCCCTGAACAGCGATTCCACGAGGCATTGAAAATGCGCCATCGAGAGTTGGAGAAACTCCCGCACTTCCTCCTAAACACCAACCTGGAGTTAAAGTGTTAACTGTGGCTCCTGAACATCCAGCGCCACCTGAGAGCCCGGCAG
>JBFWYS010000033.1:0-14462 GCA_050186175.1 Pseudobdellovibrionaceae bacterium | reverse complement strand
CAGCAATTCGTGTTCTGAAATATAGCATCAGAACTAGCGCGGCTCTCTGACTACCAACAGCGTCCATTAAAGAACTGACGGATTGAGTTGCTACAATTACGGCCGGCTGCGATTCTCTGACCTTTGCCATAAACGTATCGTCTCCAATTGTACCACCGCCCCCGCAGGTGACAACATCTTGGTACTCATCAATGATAAGTGCCGCAGTACAGGTTTTATTTTGCTCCTTGAGTTCAGGAAGCAAATTCATCACTGCTTGTTCATAGTGGAGCTTAATAAAAGTTCCCATTGAGCGCGCAAGTCCTGGCTGATTGATGTCGAAAAGGAGAATTTTCCCCTCTCTTACAAGATCCTCCATTGAGCGTATAGTAAGGTTTTCCCTGGTAGGGCATAGGATACGATTTGCAGCAAATTCTTGAAACTGATTGATAAAAGCTGTACTGGTTGCAACGATTCCAGACCTTACACGATCTTCAAGCTGCGAATATTCATTCTCGAAATATTCAATTGCTCGACCGATATTAAAGCTTTCTTCTTCCGAATAGACTCCAGTTTTCAGTCTTGCTCGTAAGTCTTCCGCTAAATTCTCCTTTGAAGCACGAACGATGGATCGGTAGAGGTCAAGCAACGTGAAGTATCCATGTTGAGCCGCACAATAGACAATGGCGTTTTTAATAAGATTCGATGATGAAATATCCCAGAATGGAGAATCCGAAGATTTTCCCATGAAATTTACGGCAGCAGCTCGAACCATTTCTGCAAGCTCTGTAAATTTTGAATTGCGAAGCGGATTTTCAGCATAAACCGGATTGAAACTTACATTTCCACGCAGCGATATTTTTACTATTTTGTCGCCAAGTCCCTCGCGCTTAATTATTTTTTCAGCATTTGCTAAAAATGTGCGTTTGGGGTCAATCACCAGCATGGCTGGACATCCACCTTTTGACCGAAGAATCTGAGGCAAATAACGAAGGATAGACCCTTGAGTTTTACCGCTACCTACACTCCCTGAAATAAAAATTCCACCGCTGACACCTCGACTTGGAATTTTCACCCACTTTTCTTTTTCTCCTGTTTTTTCAATCGTTGAATGGCTTAGATCGCCGGGTGTAGTGCCAAGGACAAGTTCACCTGCTTCGACTTCTGGAAGCTCAAGTATATCAGAGTCGCTAAATGAGAACTTCATTTTTGCAAGCGCCCTTAAAACTGAACGAGTTATTAGGCTCACAGCGAGAGCAACATTTGTACTTAGTGCTACAACAACCCAAGAGGTCTCAATTCCTGGCACAAGCCGAGACATGATTGGCACAACGAAATCTGCAATTTGTTTTCTAGCCAGGCAGTAGATCGTTATTCCAGTCAAGATCGAGACCACGTCGCTCCGCCCAAAGGACACGCGACGATTTCTTCCTTCAAGAATTGCAAGCTTACTTCCCTGACGTTCTAGTCCGATGGAGCGTTTAAGATAAATAGAAATAAAAGCGACATTCACCATTACGCACGATACAGAAATCCAAAAAAGTTCCGCGTTTAATTCCATCTGCTTTAAAGCAAACTCTATGGTTTCTGGATGATGTCTTAAGTGCGCAAGATAAAGATAGACGAAGGCGAATCCCACCAGAGCCATGATAGCTAATGGAAGAGGAACATCGTTTTGTGCTTCTACAGTTCTTGTCATTATACCTCCGACTTCCTAGTTCCAACCACGGCTTTCATGTATGCGAGTGCCTTCAGTACACGCTCAGTTTTCTTCATCAAAACCTTGTTCTTTGATTTTTCAATTTCGGACACTTGACTTAGAATTCTCAAAATAGTTTGTTCGATTGTTTCATCCATAGTTCCTCTATTCTGAATTTGTTGTTTGTCAGGATTACTTAACCATTCTCGCCAGGATTCCGTTTTGGACTGACGTAGCGCTTATTTCGCGGCCAATCTTCAACGCCTTGAAATCTCCCGTCATGAAAAATAAAACGAAAAGTTCCGTAAGCAAACTCTGTGCTATGTTCTCGGAGATATTGCTTCTGGAGACGTTTTGCGGCTTCTTCAAAAACGGCATTATCAGAAAGTTCTCTGATTGGAATGCTTAGTGTGTTTTCTTTCATCGCACGACCACCTGACCCGCCATTAAGCGTTCTAGTTTTTCAATCTCTGCAACAAGTTCCCTATTACATATGAGCTCTCTTATCGATAGACTTCCGTACCAATTACGGATTTCTTCTTTAATTTTCTGGATCGCGCCCTGTTTTGAATTTGCCGAGTCATTTGAATTTTCTATTTTTTTAAAATAGCTCATTGTCGATCTCCTTTTAGAAAAGGCCTCTGTATTGCATAACTTTTGTTCTAGCTTCTTCGATTTTTTCTTGTTGTGGTGGAGCCACAAAAAGGACGCAGATTACCCCTTGAATGGTTTTACCGAGCATTTCCCATGCTTGCTTAGTTACCAGTGCGACGGTAATCACAAATGCGTTACCCTTAAGTCGCAAATTTTTCGAGAACTGGACTGTGAAAGAATTTTCGCACTGCCCTGGTTTTTCAAAAAATATTATTTGATTTATTACATTTGGTTTCATGCGGCCCTTCTTTTTTTATCATTTCGCTTTTTAAGTTGTGGGATTGGCTCAACTACTTCCTGACATTTTGTCGACTGCATTTGCTTAGCGGCTTTTGCAGCCCAAGGAGGAATGGGCAAATCATCGCCTGATGATTTCTTGTAATCGAGAAGGTCGGGTGTATAGTCGCAACACAAACAATACGAGTGACTCGCAAGCTTTTCAAAAGTGCGTTCATTGCATCGGGGACAATTTCTTAACATACCCATTTTTTGATCTCCTTGTAATGGAGGACATTTTGTATGTCCTCTCACCTTTTAGAATTGCAAGGAGGACACCGAAGTTCGGCACGAGCCAACTTATTGGAAATATTGATTTTGAATTTTCTATAATGCTTTCAGAAAGAGCCGACTTGTCGAGATCTCGCAAATTTCAATATGTGTGGGAGTTTCTCTGTCGAATTTTCGACGAGAAAATTGAAAGCGTTATCTTGAAAGGAAATTGAAATGTCGAAAGTCCGCCGATTATTGGCTAATTCGAATTAAATATGACTAGAATCAATAGGAGTTTTGGAGTTGCAGGAAATTAATGCGTTTGCAACCACATCACGAGTCCATTCAGCAGTGGTTTTGTTCACGGATTTTTCTTAAGCATTTTCTGCCACCGTGCCTGGCGATGTCGATAGAACCAATTAGCCCATAACCAAACGATTGAAGTAATCACGCCGGCATCTATCTCTATTTCGTCAGTGTAAACACAGCTAGATTCGTCCAACGGCTTCACTGAAATTAAATGATCCCAACGCTTAACTAGAGGGTCCGACTCACGGGATTGGAGTTGCATCGACGACCCATCTATTCTCTCGAAGAAAATTCGGCGAGTGCCAACCGGAAAAAATCCAAAAAGAAAGGAGCGACATTGTGAAGTTGTGCCCTCGATCCATCTTTCTGGAAATTTGCCATCGACAGGCACAATGCGAGCAAGTGGCCATGCGACTTCTATTAACGTCGAACTTCTCTCCACAAGATCCCAAACATTACCTGCGGGCCTATCTAACCGAGAACTCACAGAAACTTTCATAAACTAATATCTATCTCTAGAGGGTAGCACTGTAAAGAAACCAAATGTCATCGGACCGCTGCAGCACCTTAAAACTGTGCCATAACCATTCGGACCGAGTTGTCTAGCATCCGCTTCAAATCGCTTTTGCTATTCGCATAGTCCTTCTTACTTACGACATCCATGCTTTCCCAAATACCCAGCGCCTCGCACTGGCTCCGCAATGATGAACGTTTCACGTTAAGCTTCCTCGCCGTCTCTGAGAGATTATATTCACTAGCTTGATATGTTTTAAGAATAATTGTGCGCATCTCATTGTCGTGACGAATATTCATTTGCTCATAAGATTCAAATGCACTCACGTTCTTGTCTGCTGACGGCATTTCAAGCTCTCCATACTTCTCGATATGTTCTGGCAAAATGATGGGACCACTTACCAAAACTGATAATCTTTTGATTAAATTTTCCAATTCCCGTACATTTCCAGGCCAAGAATAAACTCTTAGCATATCAATAGAATCTGGATGAAACTGCTTAGGAACACTATCAGCTTCCTGTGAGCCCATTTTTTCCAGGAAGAATTCGCACAGAACATCAATGTCATTAGGCCGATCGGTTAATTTTGGAAGATCAATTTTTATTTCCTTCATTCGATAAATTAAATCGACAAGAAATTTGTCTTCATTCACCAGGTCTTTTAATACCGGCTTTGCAGCGAAGACCAGTCGGACATCAACATATTTTTCAGAGCTACCGCCAACACGTCTCACTTTTCGATCTTGAATAAACCGAAGGAGCATTGCCTGAGCTTCCTCGCCCAAATGATGGACTTCATCTAAGAACACAGTTCCGCCATTCGCAGTTTCAAGAAGTCCAATTTTGGATTCAGCACCTGTGAAAGCACCCTTTTCACTTCCAAATAATTCACTCGCTATAAGTTCTGACCTTTTAAATTGAGTGCAGTCAATGGTCCGGAACTGCTTATCTTTTCGATTTGAATTTTGATGGATTGCCTGTGCAATCAATTCCTTCCCGGTGCCTGTCTCTCCATAAATCAAAACCGATAAATTTGATTTAGCTGACTGTAAAACAAGCTCAGCAGCAGCTTTCATTTCTCTATCAACAGAAACAACGCCAATTTTCTTGAGGACGTCTGGGACTAGGCTTATACGACGTGTTTGATTGCCCAAGAACCCATTGAACTTGGAGCGAAACTTTGTCAGAGCCAAAGTTATAAAAACTTGGATCTTCTCAGGTTGACTGGAAGGCTCTTTGTAAAGAAACTTGTCAGCACCATTCGTCAACCATGACCTCAAGCTATCTGGAGTTTTATCACTCGACATCATAACAACTTCAATGTGTGAATTCACACTCTTTATCTGCTTTATAAAATTGGCACCCAGAGTAATTTTTTGCAGTGGCTCACGAAAATGATGATCCATAAAAACCAAGAAAACATTAAATGGATTTTTCTTAATAGACTCGAGGGCCTGCTCAGGACGCAAATGAAATTCTACGTTGAATGGGCGATCTAATCCGAAAAGCAAGTCGAGGGAAAGCTGAGTGCTTTCGTGGACGCAGCTTTCATCGTCGACAAAAATAACTCTAGGTTTTTCCATACAAACTCCCTCCGAATGTTCAACATTGATTGGCAGCTAGGCCCAGTTGAACTTCAGTTTTTAATTTCACGTTTTTAAATATTGGCAGAAATATTTTTACTTCTGTTCCTACGCCTTCTTTTGAAGATATAAGAAGCTTTCCATTGTGCTGCTCAACTGTTCTTTTGGCCCATTGTAATCCCAAGCCCTTACCAGATGGTTTTCCAAATGAGCCTCCTTTTTCCAAAACAATTTTTAATTGAGATTCTGGAATTCCGATGCCGTTATCAAGAATTGTAATGCAGCACTGGTTTTGTGCTGAAGCACAGCTAATATCAACTTTTCCATTTCCAGAGAGAGCTTGTATCGAATTATCGACTAAGTTTGAAATAATACGTTTAAAATCACTGACTCGCATTTCAATAAAAACATCATCAGTAAATGTGGCGGCGTTAATTGATACGCTTGGCATTTGCTTACACATAACAATTTTTTCAGCAATCATCTCGCTTAAAGCAAGATCAACTGACATGGGAAACTTTTGAATTGACGTTTTCGATCCGACATCTTGGAAAGGAGATATATGCTGATTTATAACATCGTCGGCGATATCACTAATTCTCTGGGCAGAGTTATTCAGAACATTTTTAATTTTCGGATCAATCTGAGTTTGTGCGGCATTAAGGGCAATTTGTAGACTGACTATAGGCGAACGAATATCGTGTGCCACCTGTCTCGCTATATCTAAAGCTGCTTTGGCTTCAGCTTTCGTTTTTGCAACTTCAAGTTGATGAACCAATGCCTTTCCAAGAGCGGAAAATTCGCTAATTTTAAATTTATGAAAATCTGGACTTTTTCCATCCTGCACTCCGGCAATTTTCATCAACTCGTTAAGCTCAGTTTTCATACGCGAAAATCCAATGGAAAGGACGGTAAATAGAATTGCCGCTAACAGAATAAATCCTCCGACATTTTTACTAGCCTTTTTCCAAGACTCATTAATAAGGTCAGAATTATCAAAGATGACAGCTAAATGTGCAAAAGACTTTTTGTTCTCCTCACTGAAATACAAATCGGATTCAACTCTATTCAGACCTTTTTTGTCGGAGAGATCTTTTTGGCACCTGACAACCTGTTCAGCAGGCGTTGAAATTTCAACGCAAGGGACTTGTTTATTCTTAGTTAATTCGTTTGCTCTGATTTTTGCTTCTATTAGGCTGCCCTGAATTAATGGTTGCCGAACAGACGCAGTGAATGTTTCGAGGATTAGTTTCTGACTTTCAATCCTTGAGCTTTTATTGATTTGATAGTCGTTCCACGCCGATAAAATACTAATAACAATACTTACGAGTATAACGATAGGAGCAAAGATCCTCAGGAAATACCTATTGATTGATCTCGTTTGAGGATCTTGAGATGACATACCTTAATTGCCCTCTTTCACAACTTGAAGACGTGGCGTATATCGGAAGGTTGCCTCTTCCGAGATCAAACTCGCTTGTCCTGCGATGTAAAAAGGTATCTTCCAACCTGGAACCATCAACTGTGATTCTCTTAGCCCCGCATTTACTTTTTTGAACATTTCACTTCGGGCTGTCCAATCCTGCTCTAGGCGTGCTTTTTTGTAAGTTTCAGCAAGGTTTGGTCCAATGTAAGTCATAAAATCCTTGCCTAAGTAGGTCGGCAAAAGTGCAATGAATCCTTCTGGGTCATTGAAGCCCCCAGCCCATCCGGCCAGGATCACGTCAATTTTTTTATCTCCAATATTTTTCATTTCACTCGGAGGAATTTTTACGACCTCTAAAGTAAATCCATGCTTCTTAGCTATTTCGCTGAGATTTATGGCAGCCATCAGTTCATCAAAAATGGAGCCAACAACTCCAAGTCGGAGATGATCTAAAGCTTTACTGGTGACTATTGGAATTTTAGAAATCTGCGGGTGCTCCGCTAAATGCCCAGAAACACCTTTTGGAATGACTCCTGTTGCACGTTCAAGTTTAATTTTTTTGGTGCCCTCGTCCATTATTTCTTCTGCCAATTGCATCGCACGAGACCTAAATTTTAAAGAGCTGAAGTGTTCGCCACTGGGATGCCACCAAGCTGAGGTTTGCGCAAAACTAAGTTGTTCAACTGTTTTTAAGCGCTTTGCATCACCGATCTTTTCCAAACTTCTTTTAGCAAAGGACGTTATTGCTGGCGCATAGTCAGGCAATACAGAGATAGGAATATTTCCGTCTTGATCGGCGGAGTAGATGAGCTGCCATTTTTTTACTGTTGGTTTCTGAGTCCCTTGATACTTCTCGTTCTCCACAAGATACCAGTTTAGACCCTCTTTTCTCAATAGATAAGGTCCACTGCCAACAAAAGGCTCAGACGCATTTTTATCAAACGTCCATCCCTCTGGCATAATACCAAGCTGGTCGCGACTTAACGCTTTTAAAATTGCTACGTTGGGTTCCTTAAGATGAATAATGAGAGTTTCGAAGTCGGGAGCAGTAATCTCGCTAACGCTATTTAGAAAATTGCTCGACTGAGATTTTTTTTCAATCATGCGGGTAATTGTGTATTTAACATCTTTGGCCGTAATCTTTTTGCCGTTTGAGAATTGACGATCCCTCCGGATTTTTAAGCGGATTGTGAGACCTTTATCTTCAAACGTCCAACTTTCAGCGATGCCAGGAGTAACGTTTCCGAATTTGTCGGTATCAACTACTGGTTCCAAGATCTGCCCTAGAACAATATGTTCTGAAAATAAATTCACTTCCGCAGGATCTCTAGGAAATGTCAGCGGTACATATCCATATTTTTTAACTGAACTTGTCATCGAATTGGCTGACATACTTAAAAGCCCTCCTAAAATAAAAACCAGTATCTTGCTCATACTTACGAAGCTCTTTCTTTTGCCACTTGGACTAGGATCTGCCCCATTTCAGTCAACTCACCATCTTCAAATGCCTCGAGATTCTTCGTTAATAAATCAAGATGTTTTTGATTTATATTTTTTTGCAACATCTGAAATTCAACCATCCTGTAAAGTGCCCATAGCGAATGAAGCCTGCCGATAGGAGGCCTCTTCTTTCCTTGAAAGGGCGCATGGATTTCATTGTGATCGAATGGCCTATTCACCAACCTATCCACAAGATTTATTAAAAAAAGCTCCTGATGAGCGAGTTCGTGGATAATAGATACTGCGGCCTGTTCGGAACTTAAACCTTCAACGCCATCGCCAATCAATATTATGCCGAAAAGAAGTGGATGCGATGCGCTTCTAAAGCTAACCCCACTCACTCTTAAAAACAATGTAATGGTCCGATCAATCAAAGGGTATACGAGCGGATTTAATGTCTCGATAAAATGCAGCGAACGATTTAATTTTTCGGACACCATATTTTCAAATTGTTTAACATGCGATCCAGGATATTCAGTTGAAAGAATATTCTCGATCGCATTTAAAGTCTGAGCGCTAATATTTATATCAGACAGACCTCGTGTCGATGAATTTACCATGGTCTCGGAGAGGCTCAATTTTTTATAATGCGCAAGACAGAGCTCGGAGATATTTTTATTTAATTTTTGTGAGTTCACCTTCTTCTCAAGTTGCCTTTGAAAAGAAGGGCTAACGTCATCAAAGATCCAATTTCCGGTTTTGAGCTTGGTCTGAAGCTGCTGAACGAGACTCATAGAAAATCCTTTTAGAAAAATTTACTCAATGACTCCATCCGCTCTCATCGCGCCAAACGTTGCATCTTCGTAAATTGATAAATCCAGTGCGCCATCGTCTTTCAATTTGAAGAGAATTTTATCAGTCTCTTCGAGCGCCAAATTTTGGCGCAAGTTTCTTAAATCAATGTTGAGAACTTTCGCCATTTGCGGCGTCAGAGCGTAGTAGAAACCAACTTTTAACTGATCTAGCGGCTGAGCTGATTGTACCTGAGCATGAGTATTCTCCACCCCTACAGCGAATAAGGCCAGAATTCCTACTGCGCTACTTAAAGACTTTTTCATAAAACCCCCTTTTTGTTAAAACTCTTGGAAAACCTCATTGCAGACTTGGTGCCAAATAGAAACTGTGTAAATTGCATTTAGTCAGGAAAAGCATTTTAAGCTGTCGAGAGTTCGTCAATAGCCTTTTGTTTAGAGCCTATGCTGTCGAAATCTCGCCAATAGTGGTTACTTTTAGGCTCTGATTTATCGATTTTTCGACAACTCTCTCTTTAAATTTGAAGATTTTTCATTTGTCGGAGAAAAAGATCTTCATTAGAACACATGAAATGAGAATTTCTTTTGCGTCCACCAGGATCCCACAAGTTCATTTTATTTGTAAGCTCATCAAAATTAAATTTCGCTACCCTGCTTTGGAGCCTGCATCTAATTTCGCTCTTTCATTCTGTTGAAACTCTTTAAAGGTAAAAGACGATGACAGCATGAAAGGTTTGCCAGTGGCGTTCACAAGGACACCTAGGGGCGGATTGGCTATTACGGAAGCACAGGGCTTCCCTTGGGTATTGGCGATCGACTCGGCAATACTTGGGAAAGAGCTGCATTATTGAAAATGTCCTCGCCTACTGGCTGCAGTCCTAAGTCAAAACTTTATAGGCCTCCTGATTAGCTACGGCATTCTCATTTGCTTTTCGCAAAGGTATAAAAAATAGACGAAGACATGATTATGGACTAACTAAATCCTCGTACTTTCAAAGGAGACTTTATGAAAAAACTTGTTTTTGCCATTACAATTTTATTGAGCCAGGTTACGGTCGCCGGACCGGAATGCACAAAAGAACCACAAGACAAATGGTTAAACCAGGAGGCTTTTAAGAAGTCTCTCACGGATAAGGGTTATAAAATTAAAGTTTTCAAAGTGACTAAAGGGAATTGTTACGAAATTTATGGCTGGAATAAAGAGGGTAAAAAAATTGAAATCTATTTTGATCCTACCAGCGGCAGCATAGTGAAAGAAGAAACCCATTGACCGACGCTCCTCCTTGGAAAGTTGCACACAAAATATTTCACTGGGGAATCGCTCTTTGTATTACTCTAGACGCCTTTCTGCTCGAGGATGCCGCTCATCGATGGATAGGTTATGCGGCCCTTGTTTTCGTTATTTCCCGATTAACCTTTGGATGGTTCGTTAGCACTCCAACACGTCCCAATTTTCTAGCGAAGCTCGTGTATGTTTCCATTTGGACACTGATTGTTTTCTTAGCCGTAACTGGTTGGGCCATGGGCTTAGATGAATACTGGGGTGAGGAATGGCTTGAGAACCTCCACAGTCAGCTAAGCAATGTTCTTCTTGGCTTGATCTTCATTCATCTTGCAGGCTTATTGCTAGATGCCCTGTACTTCCGTAGAAATTCATGGAAGCGGATGATACCTTTTCTGTGTTATGTAATAATCATCTGCTGAATCGAAACGGTCATTAACCAAAAAAGCGTAGGAGCCCAATATTTCAATCGAGCCGGATCTTCACCTTTTTCATGGCAACGAACCCTACCTATAGTTCGCTCTGCAGTCTTTGTATAAAGTTAAAGTTCTCAGGCTGCACAGGACCGAGCTCCGCAGATCGCTTTTCTAGTTCTTCTAAAGAGTAACCTGTAAAAATATTCGTATCCCTTACCTTCTGATTTCGGAGGCTCTGCTGCGCCTTATACCAGCGCATCTTAACTGGATCATTAATATCGGCACAAGTCGCCAACTCTTGAGAAGACGTCGCTCCCCATCGAAGCTCGACACAATGCCATGGGCTAAAGGACATCAAAGGCATTCGCTTAATAAGAGACTCTAGATTCAAGCTTATTGGACGGCCTGCAGAGTTTTTATAACTTACATAACAAGAGTTAAGTGATTGCTGCGCGACTGATATCAAGTCAGCTTTTGCATCGCTACCTTGATAACTAAACTCTGGATTTCTTCGGTCGACCTGATTTTTCAATTCTTTAGCAAGCGCAATCGAGGCTTCAACGGCAGCTCTTCTTCTTAGATCGCTTCCTGGAGTCGAAAATAAATCCCAGTCTCCATGGCCACCAAAAATTGTGTCAGGAAGCACTGGCATGTGCGGTTGAGAAGCAATTCCCTTTGTCGTTGGCTCTTGTACCATACCAAGACGAACGGCGAAATCATCACAAACAGCTTTAAGACTTAGTCTAAATTCCGTCAGAATGTTAATTGAATATTTCCCTTGAAACATTTGCCGTCTTAAAAATTCTTGAAACAATGAAGTGACTTCATTGTTTTGTAAAAGATATGCTTTTTTGCCATCAGCGGCCTGAGTATTCCCAAACATTTCAATTGAAAATTCTGGAATTTCAGCATTTGTCAGCAGGCGAGGCTGCCCACCAACATAAGATCCAACGCGTGAATCGTATTGTGCATTCTCAATCACGACCGGGCGAAAATTTTGAAACCACCCCCCGTGTTCGATCTTTGAACGCTTGTAAACATCTAACGAATAAGGACGACGCGGGGAAATGCTTTTTCTATCAATCAGAGCATCAAACACCATAACTTGCCCGTCAGCTGTCACATCATAAACAACTCCGACATGACCTGCGGGATCATAAACAGCAGTGCCTGGTCGGATCGCTCCACGTTGAACAGCTGGTGAATACATATCACCCAAATTCGTCCGTGGATCCACGCGGAAGGTCGCTGTATGGACGGTGTCTTGAATAGACTGGTGGGATCGGAAGAAGTTGGTAACCCCGGTACGCGCATCGGGAAGGCGAACGCGACGGCTTGGGAAATTACCATTCCGAGAGTACCGAACGTCTGGTTGTTCTTTTGTTTTGCCCTGCAGAATCAGATTTTTTTGTTCATCGTTAAGCGGCAGGGGAACCATACCTTGAGAAAAAACCATTGGAAGTCCATTTTTCCAAGCATAGTAGGATCTTAAAAAATATGGCCAGTCGGCGCAATCAGACCAAAAGGTATATTGTTCAGGCGTAGGGTCAGTCGCTCTGTAAGGATTAGCTGGGCTTCTTACGCATGAATCCACCGTTCGGCATCCAGATTTTCCGATGGCCCGAACAAAATTTGAGTATCCAGTTTCATCTTCGGGAGACCAAGAGGTTTTTAACAATCTCCAAGCACCGATATCCGCCAGATCAGAAATTGAAGTATTTTGCGCCTCTACAACGCCAGAGAATAAAAAGGCGCCAAGCATACACACTTTGGCCACTGAAACTTGAATTAACGTTCTTGAGTTAAGCATTGAATCTCCCTGCAGTTTGGAGATCTTTACGCAAATGTGGGGCCATAGGGATTCTATCGCCTATTGGGCCTATTGAAAGTTATACAAATAGCAGTGACGTTTGTGGGCCCTTTGTCTGACAGGGTTCGACGAATTTCGTCAAAAATCAGAATGTAGTACACCTTGCCCAACTAGTAATTGCAGCTCTTTCCCCAGGTATTAGCGAGAGTATCACCAATCCCGAAATGAAGTCCCGTGCTTCCATAATAACCTAAAGCGCGAAGCTTGCCCTGACGGCGCCAGGTACAGAGTTGTTTGTGAGCTTTTTCCATATCTCGCGTTGAAGAAAATCGCACGTCAACGGATGTCCCATAAGGATGCCGTCCTGCCGCTCCTCCCACATTCTTATTGTAGGGTTGAGGACGCCACCAGTTGTAAATCTGAGCGACAGAGATCCCTTTCGCCTCTAAATCACGAATAAGCCCAACGGCTCTGAAAGCATATTTCCATGTATTCTTATTTGGATGAATTAACCGATGCATCTGACTTGATCCATAAGTACACCTGAAAGTCGAAATACTCGCTGGATTGGGACGAGTCAGCTGTTCGCACCAACGCGAATTCGATGTCGCCATTCTACATTCATTCATAAACTGATCGCTCATATTACTGCCAAGATTCACTACACTGAGTTGAGTCGCCGAAGCTTTAATACATGCAAATGGATTGATTGAGTCGACCCATTCGGCATCTGCAAGTTCATTGATATGACTCTGATCTAAAACATAATCATGTCCGTCGAGTCCAGCCGATGCAGAACTTGCAATAAAAATTAGGAAATAAAAGAATGAAATCTTGCCGAAAAGATGGTTTTTCATAATGCCCTCATTTGTTGAGATAAAAACATTATGATTTTTTAGTAATAAATTTTCGAGTCCAAGAAATACTTTAGGGCCTTTTTTTCGACAAAGGTCTCCAAAGGAAAACCGCTCCGATAGAGGCTTTCAAGACTTTCTAAATGTTTTAAATATTAATTCAACTCATTCACTCGAATCTTCTTCTGTTACAGAAGATTCTAGAGACGGCACCTACGGCGAGGTCTCATCCGACCATTTTTTTCGATGTTCTTCAATGAGACGATCTCTATCTTCGGGACGAGCTTTGCGGATGACCTTCATATCTTCTGCCATCTGCGTGCGGCGATCATGCTGGCGCTTCATCTCCTGACCACGCTCGGCCATTTCATCGCGCTGCTTATTCTCAGCCTCTTCTTTCACATTCTTAAGATGTTCGCAGAATTCTTTAGAGATATCTTTTGATTTTGTATCCATCGTCATTAGTGAATTTTTCGCTTTTCTAATTCCCCAATACTGATAATAAGCTTCTCTTTTCTCCTGATTTTCAACTGCGGTCGCGAGCATAATCATCGTGAGGCCAAGCGGAAAGCTCACAATCCCAATAATCTCTCCCATCAGCGCTCTTGGATCGATATGCCCTTCTAACAGAAGATGACTCGAAACACATGCAACCGCACCTGCGATTCCAGCATATCTCGCTAAAGCTATCGCCCCCATGGACGTATCAGCAATTGCATCAACAGCAATCTCTTTTGCTCCATGACTTATTAAATTGTCTCTCTCCATCTCCTCGCCATGTTCGTCACCATGACTCCCGTTTTGATCTTTAGGCCCCAATTGAGGCTCGCCTTCACGCTCAACAGGCAAAGATCCGAGGGTTTTTGGATGATCTAAATTCTTGCTTTTCTTCTCAACTCCCGACTCTTCTTCCGCATAGCGAATCGAATCGTTCACCGCTTTTCTGATGTATGGAAAAATCTTATCTACATACCGATCTTTAAGCTGAATCTCCGCAGCCACACGCAAATACGTTTGATTGATTCCGGAAGAACCGCCTTTACAGTTCGCCTCTTCAGTACGAAGCTTACCGGGGATCATGGCCAAGTTGGATTTCAAATCATTCTTGTAATGTTGATAAGAGAATCCTAGATACTCACGGCGACTTGATAAAAGATCTAGATATTTTTCATGAACACTCTTTGCAGCCTTTTTC
>JBFWYS010000032.1:0-14699 GCA_050186175.1 Pseudobdellovibrionaceae bacterium | reverse complement strand
CATACCATCTGTTTTGTTACCTGTCCACTTAGGCAAAAAAAAAGCCGGCTCTTGAGGAGCCGGTGAAACAGGAGGGGGATGTCTCCTGGTCCGTAGAGGAAAGACCGGCCCTTGTCGGGCCGGCAAGCACAAAGGGCAGGGGAGGAGCTCTTTGTGCGTGGAGGATATTTTAGACTTGGGCTTGGCCTGCTTGGACAAGTCCTTGATAAACTGAGGTCATTGCGTCTTGCGTTTTGCTGATCAGCTGCTGTTCCGATTGCTGCACAGATGCTTGGACTTGCTGCCCATATTGATCGCGCTGTTCATCTGCTTTCGCGTTTGCACCCTCTTCTGCTGCCAAGGCTTGGCCAGCTTGCGCAGGAGCATTCACAAGCGCTTGTTTTCCTAGGTCGAACCCTGTTCGGTAGGTCGTGTCGTTATGCTGGATTTGGCTTTGGATCGTGTTGATCGCCTTGTGCTTATCAGCTACTTGCTGGTCAAGCTGCTGCTTGATTGCAGCCACTTCATCATCGTCAGTGGCATTAATGGATGTTTCATCCAATGATCGGGAATATTGATCATCATCAACTTTGATAGTTGAATTGTTGAAATTGCCGTCTTTCATTTCCTTGATGCGTCCCTCGACATTCGGATCTTGACGAACTAGGTTCCGCTGTCCTTTTGCTTCCTCTGTCAACTCGATATCATTTCCTGTCTTGAGCCTTTCTTGGACAAAGCCTTGCTGAGTCTGCAGATTTTTAAGTTGGCCGGATTCTTTTGCGTAATCCTCATTCAAGCCGCTATTGGCATTTGCTGTTACGCCTAATGAGATTCCGTCCATTGTTGCCGATCCAAGCGAAGATCCCATTTGGATCCAGTTTCCAAGGGCCTGTTTTTTCCCTTCCCGGATGGTATCTTTGCATTGCTGGTCGTTGTACTCTTTTCCGATCTTTAAGGAATTGATCTCAATATGCGTCGAGTCCTGGTTGATCTCGTTCTCTAAAGGGATGATCTCTTCGAACACGACAGCAGCAAAACTTGATGCATTGCTTCCCTGGACTTGGCCGTTGTAATTTGGCTGTATTGACATGGTTTAAATCCTTATGTTTTGATTGGTTTATTCAATTAAAGGGGAGCGCCCATTGCATTGGTCAAGCTGTCATAAAGACCTTTAATTTCTTTCAATCCTTCCGATATGTTGCGGCTGTAGTTTTGCATGATCAACTGGTTGTCTTGCGCAACGACGTTAAGAGCAAATTGCGTTCTATCTATTTCAGATTGGACCTCTGCGTATTGTTCCGATGTTTTCGCCATTTTTCCACTCCAGACAGCTTCATTGGCTTCAGCTGTTACTTGGCCGATCCCAGCGATGTATTGGATAAATTGCGTTGCGCGCAGGAGATTTTTCGGAGTGTTTGCGAGTTCTTTTGCGCCGCGAGTCTCTGATGCCATGCCGCCGATAGCAGCTCCGCTGACCAGGAGTCCGAGGACGTCGGTGATCGAGTCGGCAATGATCATTGTTTTCATGCTGTCGTTGCCTGTTGCCTGCAGGATCGCATTTGTTGTTCCGGTTGTCATCCAGCCTTGAGCTAACCCGAAGGCAAATTCATTAACAAAGGTCGGAGTGTAGCTAAAGGGATTGGCTTTGTTGATCGTGCTGCCCACCTTTTTGAGGGTTTCAGCCGCTTCGCTTGCCACTTCTTTAACTTGGTTCAAAAATGTCTTTTCCGGTTTTTCAACATTGAACTCTTCGTCAGTTTGGTTTTCAAGACGTTGTGTTGACATTTCGAGGTCGCTCTCTCCGCCAGCAGTTAAGCTTTCGGCACCTTCAGCCGCTATGTCGGTCAGTTCAGTTCCAGCTTCTTCTTCGCCAGCTTGGACAGCTTTTGTTCCAGCTTTTTCTGCAACTTCGCCGACGGCTTCGCCTTCTTCAAAAGCAGCGCCGACTTGTCCAGCTGCGACAGCCGCTGCCGCGATGATGAGGTCTGTTGTGGCTTTGCCAACGATTGCTGCAGCCTCAGGGCTCATGCCGCATTTTGTGCAAATATCAGCGATCCCGGAAGACATTTCTGGAGCAATCATCTTGCAAACCATTGTTGCAACAACGGCTCCGGCAATTTCATATTGTTGTGTTGCAATGGCTGCAACAATGACTGTTACGGCGATGATCGTTCCTAAATGGCTTCCAACAGCGCCCCACATCTTATGCCAATGGCCTTCATTCATTGATTTTTGAAGGTCATTATAGGCTTGAGTTGCTTGAGCAAGGTAGACCTGCTCCATGCCTTGGCCCATTTTTGCGTTGATCGAGCTCATTTCGGCTGATGATTGGCCAGTCAGCGATGTCATTTTGGAGATTGCTCCTGCAGCCATCGAGACGGCAAGGTTCAGCGAGGCATAAGTTCCGGCAGGGAGTCCTGATGAGGATACAGCTGGCGCAGCTGGTGTGCAGCAGCTTGTAGCAGCAGCAGGAGCTGCATCTGCTGGTTCGGCTGGTGCGCATTCCTCTGTTTGAGATGCGTTTATTGTCTGTTCCAGCAATAGAAAAGCTAATGTTGTCGGATCGAGGTCGCTTCCTTCCGGCAGCTGAATATTGCCGAGCGCCTGTTGCACCGCTGCAAGGGTCGAAGCATTGATCAGGATTGGGTTGCTCTCTGGTGCATTAACGGACGATGGAAGATTTGTAGGGATAACGTTGTTTTTAATTTGTAAGTCTGTTGACATAATTTTCTCTTATTAATTTTATTATTGAAGTAACTGTGCAAAAAATGAAAATGCAGAAGAGAGAGTACTCCAGAGAGCTAAAAGCCCTTGCAGTCCCTGCAAGTCCATCTGCATTGCAGTTTGAGTCCCTTGTACAAGGCTGTTGACAGTGGACTGGTTCATATTGTTTTCTTGCATCACTTGGCTAAACTCTGTATTCAGATAGGACATTTCATCTTGGCATTGCTGTGTTGTAAGGGTGTAGAACTTTGGGTTTCCTTTACTATCGGTTCCCCACCATCCGCCTTGTGTGACAATCGTATTCATTGATTGAGCAATCTCGTTTGACTCATCAAGACCTTCTTTAACGACTGTCGATTCGACATTAGTTTCGAGCTGAAGGGTCTTTCCGACAACGGCGCTATCGGACATCTGCGTCGATGAAAAGTTGTTTAGCGCTTCGGTCATCAGCATCCAAACATTTGATGTTGGCGTCGGATCTTGATAAACAACAATTGTTGATGGGCCTGACATAGGGTTACCTAAATTAAATGATTTTTTTATGGGTATTAATATGGAGCTTTAGTTCGAAATTTGGTGCTCGACCCAGTATTTTGTTTGTTCCTGCTCTGCTTTGCCTGAGCTCTTTGTGCTTGAGAGGATCTGCTGCACCTCCGATGCTCCGGCTTTGATTTGGCCTGTTGTCATCGATGAAACTTGGTTCATTGTCGCTTGCATTGTGTTCAAAGACATTGTGATATCGTTGAAGTCGGCCGAATAAGGAGATGTGGAAGGATCTTCTTCATACTGCATGCAATGTTGTGCGAAGTAGTAGCAGGAAGAGGAGTTATTTCCCCCTTCAGGTTGATTATCGTAATAGTCGTAATGGTCTGTTGATGAATTGTATGTTGTCAGATTGTCCATTGCTGTTTGGATGCTATCGATCGAGGCGATCATCGTATTTGCGGTATTGGCATCGCACCATCCATATTCAGGGCTATTAGGGTCAAGAGCTGCAGAGAACATCGAATTTAAATCATCCAAGCACTCATTAAACTCATTGTATTCATTGACGTATTCTTGAGCTTGATCAGGGGTGTCCGGGTTGGCCATCGGCTGGTAGTTCGGATTCATAGACCCGTTTTGATTATAAACATAGGCTTCATAGCCGGGCGCTCCAGCAATAAGGTCGTTGAACAATGATTGGGTAAGAGAGACGAGGCTTAATGCAGCGTTTTGAGCATTAAGGCTGCTGGCGGGGATGCCAACCTGCTCGGTTCCCTGAATGTTGCTATCGACAAGTTCGACTCCGGAAATCATATGATAAGCAGTCTCAGTTGGAACTGTTCCCATCACTGCGAGTAGGTATTGCAGGTGCTGGACTTGCAGCGCGAGCTTTGTGTTATATTCGTAGGAAGTTTGAGAGCAGGCCAATTCCCAATTGCTGTAGTCGGATGCTGCTGGATCGGTAACTGGAGCTGACATGTTATTCTCTTTGTTAAGTTTTATTAATATTTCTCTGTTGTTTTGTTATTTCGATTTTTTTTGTTTCGAAATTAAAAACAATCTATTCTCTCGAGCATCATTTTATCAGAGCTAAAATTAATTAAAAGAATTTAATTGCATGTTGTATTAAGGTTGTATTAAGTGCTTTAAAATTGAAGAGCTTTTGAAGTGAAAAAAAGTGATTTATTTTTGTTTCGTAGAAAAACGGGCTGTAGAAATCAGGCTAGATTCTTCATGGGCATCCTCGGAACAGAGGACTTGATTTAGCTATTTTTGATGGTGAGGTCAAAGATGCAGTGTATTGAAAATAAGGAAGATAAGATCTTTAGATAGACGGGTTGGTTGTTTCTTATTTCTTTGATTTTAAATGGTTTGCGACTTAAATATCCTTTCGGCCAGTTCCAAGGACTGCTCTGCAGTAAGTCGTTTTGCAGGATCGACCTCAAGCATTCCTAGGATAAGCGGGGCCAACGGGTGATCGGCGGTTTCTTTGTTGGCCCATCCAGGTTCAAGGTTTGCAATGAAGGGGGTAGGATCTTCTTGCGTAATCAAGAACCAAGAAGGATATTTTAGCAGGCAAAACTGGTATAGGATGATGCCCATGCCCCAAACATCATACGGTGTGCTATTGCATCGGATGATCTCTTCATCTGTGCGCTGTTTGTTAAGAGTCATTTTCGCATATTCGGGAGAATGGATAATGGCAAGAGAGCGCATCGACTTCCTCCTCTCGAGATCGTCAAGAAAGCAGCAATCTTCAAAATCAGTTATTGCAATGCGGATATGCTTTGGGTCCCAATCGAACTTGAGTAGGAAGTTTGCAGCCTTGATGGAGCGGTGTACGATTTTCGAGCGATGGATGGTGACCAGGATTTTAAGAAGCTTTAGGACAATCTGGTTTTGCTGCGCGTTCGAAAAGCAGCAGGCCCTATCGCGCCTATAGATCGCAATATTGATAAATTTGCTGAGATCTCCAAATTCAAACAGTTCTTCAAAAAGGAAGATTTCAGGAAAAGAGGAAACCTGGAATGGCATGATGTCATAGAGCTGCATGATCCCTAATTGTCCCTGCAGCATTTTAAAGACGCTAGCTTCAAAATATAGCCGTTGGAATGTATTTATCCTAAATGCCCCCTGCCTATCAGAGGCTATTTCGGGAAAATAGGTGATGGCCTTGATCGCTGCAATCCATTGCTGCGATATGAGATTGATGCAGCGAAAGACCTTTTTAATAGAGCCTGTTTCGATATTATTTAAAGAATCAAAGAGGATGAGGTAAATTTTTTTACAAGTTGTGATCGCAAAGGGGTAGGGGCAAGCAGGCGTTGAAAAGTAGATTAAATTGCGTCCGACTGTGAATAGAGTCTTCCTAATGGCAGGGAAGTGTTGTGTGAGGTATTGCAGCGAGAGTTGGAGCTTTGCGCAGGTCTGGTCGATCAGATTTTGCTGAATGGGAGGTACGCCGGGTTTGGGTTGATTAAGTTTTTTATGGAGTTGTTGAACAATGGATTCGATTTCTTTCTCGTTCAAGGAAAAGGAGAATTGGGCCTCGATTTGGGATAGAGACGCATCGATTTGGATATACAAAGGCTTAATCTGGCCAAGACATTCCTTGAGCAGCATCTGTATTGCTGCTTCATCAGCGAGCGCAGGTTTGATTTTCTTGCCTGTTTCGAAAAAGATCTGAAGAAGATCGATCGCCTGATTGAGTTTTTCTTTAAGAGGAAAAAATAGGGAAGCTTTTTCAGCTTCCGATGCGGATGCAAAGAGTTTGCATTGCTGAGCTGCATAGTCAAGGACTTCGCTTTGTAGAAATGTTCGAATATTTTCTAACTGTTCTTCTTTCCACCACTTTTCAAAAAGAGGAAGACGTTGATCTTTGCCGATCTGTTCATTCGAAAGAGCTGGTGACCACCGAATGTCTTCAACTGTCATGGAGAAATGACCAGTTTTTTGCATGCTTGGAGGAAGAGGTCAAAAGCCTCATCAGTAGATGGACGCTTCTTCGGATCGATCGAGGTCATTTTACGGATCAATGAATAAAAGGGGGACTTGCTGAATCGGGAAGGGATCCAATTTTCTTTAAGATGGGAAATAGCTTGGAAGGCTTTATCATCAGTTTCATTGCTCCAAGGAAGAGATTCTTCAAAGAAAAGCTCATATAAAATGAGCCCTAAACTCCAGATGTCCTTGTAGGGAAGGTAGGCGATGAGGCGATCTTTTGCATCTAGGCTTTTGTCATCAGAATCTAAGATTGATGCAAGTTCAGGAGGACACCAATGCGACGTATTGATCAGCAAATTCGTGGAATTTGTCTGATCGATGGGAAATGCTCCGTTAAAGTCGGTGATGACTGCAATGGGGATCGGAAACGATTTTAGGTCGACGAGGATATTGCCCGGTTTAAGATCGCCATGGACATATTTTGCTTCACTGATATTTCGGGCGCCGGTCAATATCTGAACGGCGATCGAAACTTTTTGTTTGATGTCGAAGTCGCAGTTTTTGGGATCTTTCAAGTGTTTTGCCAATGAGCCATCTTTGAAATAATCTTCAATGAGGAAGACCTGTTTGATTCCGTTGACCAAAAAGGCAAAGCGATCGCGTAATTGGATGATCCCTTGCTGGTGGGCAAAGCGTTCTAAGGTTTTAGCTTCCTTGACTGTCTCATAAAAAAAGAATTCGCGTTGTTTTTCTATCTCTTGGGGATCTTCGATATCATGAAAATCAGTTTTCGACTTAATAAGGGCAAATACCTCTCCGGTTTGAAGTTTGACGGCTCTGCAGCCGATTTTTGTTGTTCCCATGCCGATGAAGTGTCCGACGATCTCAAGAAAGATGTAAAGGTTGCCCTGCAGAGTATAGACGGCGCTAAAGGGAAAGCGCTCAGGATCGGAAAAGAGCAGCCCGCGGGCATTGCTAACGACAGTTTTTTCCCATTCAGGGATTTTATCGTGGAAAAATTGCGAGATATGACGGAAAAACGCCTCTTGGTCTTTAAGGATTTTGGAGACGATCTGCAGGTCGATGTTTTTTTTCTGAGAAGCTTTTTCGAGCAATCCTTTGATTGTATCAAGAGCTCGATGGAGATTTGCACCTTGATTTGCAAGAATGCGTTCAGCTCGAAGTTCTAAGATTTTTTGTTCAAAAGGAAGAAGCAGTTGAAATAACCGATCGAGCATTGCAGAATTAGTCTGCAGGCGCATGTTCATGGCTTTCTGAGTAGGAGAAGAGACCATCTCTGTTAAGGCTTCTATAAAAATCTCAAGCCAAAGATGCATTTCAAGTATGTCCCGTTTGGCTTGGATGTAGTCGATGGGAAGCTGTTCTTCAGGGCATTGGGAAAGTTCTTCGATCCGTCTTTCCAACCCTCTTAAATAGGTTTTTTCAAAACCAGAAAGAATCTCCTCGATTTTTTCAGAATTGCGAAAGCTCGACTTGAAGTGATGTTTTAATTGCTCTTTGAGCATTTGGTTTTCAAGAAGCTCTAAGTAGAACATGCAATTTCCTCAACGGCTTGTTAGAGACTGTTAACAGTCTCTTACATCTTTTTCTTGTTGGACAATTTGTTGCAGAACATCAAAAGCTTCTGCTGAACTACATCTTTTCGCAGGATCGACCTCAAGCATTTTTTCCAATAAGGGGTAATAATATTCGTCCCCAGGATATCGAGGCAGCCATCCGGGCTGAAGGGAGCAAACGGCATCCAGCACTTGGTCCTTTTCTTCAAGCAGATGCCATGCAGGCAGTTTTTCATTAAATAAAATGAAAAGGATAATTCCTACTGCCCAGACATCCATTTTTTGCGTTGCGGCCGCGTAAATAGAATCCATAGGACAATTTGGATCTTTCAGAACATGAGCGTATTCAGGAGCGCACCAATTCGGAACAACCCGAGCTATGTCTTTAAGCAGTCTGTCATGAGTATAGCAAGAGATGTTGAAATCGCTGAGGACAGCGGAAAGTTTTCCCTCTGAAGTTTTGTTAAGAAGGATATTGTCCGGTTTGATGTCATGATGGATGAGCTGGGCGTCATGGAACTGTTTGAGTCCCAATAAAATGTCATGGGCAAGACTGAGTTTTTCAGAGAACGTCAGCTTATACAATCCTTCTTGCATTCGATTAAGGAGTCGATGCAAGGTTTTACCTTGGCAGTACTCTTCGATCAAGTAGAGGACCTTTTTGTCCTCGAACTGAAAAACGAGGCGGTCCCGCACCTGCAAGATCCCTTGTTGATTAGGGAATTGCAGCAGCATGTCGGCATCGCGCCATGTGTCCCAAAATGCTGCTTTCTTGAACTGGGCCTTCTCTTCTGGAGTCTCCTTATCAGGAAAGAACTCCATCGGCTTCACCAAAGCATCAATCTGCCCTGTTTTAAGATTGGCTGTGCGCGTCACGAACTTCATTGTGCCTTTGGAAATGTAATGGGAGGCCACCTCCATGATCACGTAGAGGTTTCCTTTAACGCTGTAAATGAGCGGGAATGGGCATCGTTCTGATGCTTTGATATAAATGCCTCGCCCTGTGCTCACAACATCCTGTTCCCAACTGCTCTGTTTGGCATTAGCATCTTCTGCGATCTCATGGAAGATTTGGGCTTGCTGGGAGAGGAATATTTCCAGGACTTGCACCACTTTGGCATGCTCCTCTGCCTTTTCAGAAGGAATTTCTTTTGCATTGGAATTGATCTCTGCGCGCAAGATCTTCTCGATGCTGTCTAAAGCGATCTGAGCTGTCTTATGGTAGTCGCTGGGAAGGTCTTTCTTCCTTGCTAGAAGCACTTGAGGAGTAAACCTGTCGATCTTGGCCATTTGGCCGTGAAGTTTCTCGACCATCTGTTCAAAATAGGCTAAGGACTCAGGATCGAGAGATTCAGGCTGATGGGTACGATAGGTCTGTTCGCAGAGGCTCATCCAGGAAAGGGAGTCTAATAGGGCCCTTTTCGCTTTCATGAAATCATCGGAAAGCTCCTTGGGCGGGAGTTTTTCTAAAGAGTCGATATGGGCATAGACTGGAGTCAATGTTTTTTCTTCAAAGAGCGCGATTAGCTGAGGCAAAGAGATTCCATGTTTGGCCAGGTCTTCGATCAATCCTCCTTGCTGCGGCGTTTCAACTTCTGAGCGCATGAGCTCATGCAAATATGCGGAAGGCATAAGGTTACTCTAAAGATTTATTTTCACCTTAGCTTGAGGTGCGACTTTTATGAAAATAAAAAAGCCGCTGTCAGATCGACAGCGGCTAGGAAGGCGAAGGAGGAAAGGAGGATTAGCCTTGTGGGTAAGCTTGAGCTCCAGCGCGGAACTGTTGGATTGCGCTTGAGATCTCTTCTTGAGCTTTGTTCATAGCGCTTGCAGAAGTGCTTTCCGCAGCTCCAGCCATTTGCGAAGCTGTGTTAGTCGTTGTTGAAATCGCTTGATCAAGGCCTTGCTCTGCTTGGTAAGAAGCTTGAACACCTTGAGCAATTCCACCATTAGCTGAATTGGCAATTTGGAAACCTTGGCCAATGAGATTAATGGTCTGCTGACGGCTGCTGTAAAGAGAGTTGATGCTTTGCTGCTTGTCGCTGATCTTGGTATTGAGCTGCTCTTTGATGGCTTTTAATTGAGCATTTGAAGCGGAGTCAAGAGCAGTTTCATTGTCAACTCCATCTTTTGTAAATTTCGTTTGGGCTGGATTATCAGCAGTTTGCATTTCTTGAATACGGCGATTAACGGCTGGATCATCAGAAGGTGTATGCTCGCCTTGCTGTGTCAACGCGATATCTTGGCCATTTCCTACCAATTTATTTTGTACGCTTTCGTTGAGCTTGTTCATCTGGCCAAGTTCTTCTTGTTGCGTTTCGATGTTGTCATTGACCGATGAGGTCATGCCATATTCTGTTCCCATTTGAGCAATCGTGATAACGCCGGATATTCCAGCCTGCCAAGCTTGCGCTTTTGTGGCATCCGATTGAGCTTGAGCTCCAGCTATCTGCGCTTGAGCGGAAGCCTGAGCTGTTTCACCTTGAACTTGAGCCCCGGCCGCACTCATCTTCGACCAGTCATCGATGCATGTTTCATACATCTGAAGCAATTGGGCCATGATCGTTGCAAGCTCTCCTGCAGGACCTGCGCCGAGCTGTCCGTAGTTATTGCCGCCGGGGGTGATCATCTCGCCGCCTGTTGGGGGAGTATTTCCTGAATTAACTGCTGTTGTCATATTATTTAATTCCTTTTTTAGTTTTTATTATACAGTTTAAGCAGAAAGGACGTTTGCGAGCGCTTGGCCAGCTTTTGTGAGGTCTGCTTGCAGAGCTGTCAATTCTTCCGTATGGGCCTTTTGCGTAGATGTATCAAACTTTGTGCCGCTTGATATTGCGCTTTCAATGATTTTGGACATGTTTTGGAAGAGGGATACATAAGATTCATTGGATCCTATGCTAAGTTCAAGTTCTGCTTCTTTACTGTCAATGCTGGCAATCTCAAAGTTTCCTAGAGCGCTTGCACCCTGACCGGCAAACCCGCCATAGATCAAGCCTTTCATAACAGCAGGAGAAAATGCTGACTCTGCAGAAGTTGCTGCTGAACCTGCAGCTACGCCAAATCCAGCGCCAAGGCTAGCAAGCGAGCAAAGGATGTCTACGATGATTCCTACGATTTTTTCGAGTTCTTGACGTTGTTTGTCGCTTAAGTTAGGGATTGCAGCAATGATGTTGTTGGCAAGATTTGTTTGCATGACCGCTTGCGATCCTGTGAGGATGGACATATTGACGGAAGCTGGCAACTTACCGAAAGTCGCATCGATCACTTTCATGAAACCGTTTTTGATCGAGTTCCCGATATTCTTCAATGTATTGCCAACAGATGATCCTTGGTCTGCGGCAGTCTCTGCTACCACTTCGGTGGTCTCTTCTGCAGCAGTTTCAGAGGCAGTTTCTGCAGCGGTTTCTGCAGCTTGTGCTGCGGTGTCAGCTACAGTTCCAGCGACGTCAGCAGCAGCTTCTGGTGCAGCGGCTCCGCAAGTTGCGATCGTTAATACGATCGTAGCGACGATGACGATGACGCTTGCGATGATGTTCGCATCTTTAGCAGGCACTCCCATTGCTTGAAGGGCTTGGCTAATCAGTTTTGTAGCTTCTCCAAAGGCTCCAGTTTCAGCAGCGACTGTCAATGCGATAATGACAACAGCTAGTTCAACCTGGCCTGTTGCGCAAGCAATCGCAGCAAATACAGCACCGACAATTGCAGTAACAACTTTTAAGAAGATATCCCACCAGTGGTGGCTCGTTTGTTGATCTTGAAGTTTTTGCAGTTGGTCTTGAGCTTGTTTAAGGAATGCTTGAGCTTCTTGAACCATGGATTGCATATTGTTATTTTCCATAGTGTTCTTTTCCTGGCCATATTTGCCGAGAAGAACTTGAAGTTCAGCTAACGCTTCCGCGAGCTGGGCGACTGCATTGCTCATTTGAGAGTTAGTCGGACCGCTGCCTGGGTTCACCTTTGGTTGCGGGACAAAGGGATTGCCTGGTGTAGCTGGTGTTTGAGGAGTTTGATCGCCGCCGAGAGAAGCTAAGAGCTCTGTAAGCATTTGAATGATCACGGCTAAAATAGGATCGCTATTACCTTGCGATTTTTCTTCAGCTTCAAGAACTGCTAGTATTGCTTTTATTTCTTGAATTTCAGCGCTATTTTGTGTTGATGTTGTCATGATTTTCCTTTTAATTTTTTATTATTTGGATCTTTTAGATCCGATTTTATTTAATCTTTATTTACTGTTAACTTGATTGACTACATCTGCAGGAGGTGGATTGCCGTTTGCACTATTGTCCTGAAGAGAATCTAAAAGTGTTGTGATGTTTTGCATCATAGCAACTAACTGAGCAGTTGTTTCATCCTGTGTATCGGAATTCTGCTGAATCTGATCTTGCTGGATCTGCTGGAGAAGAATGTCCGCGCTGCTGTTAATTGATGAAATTGATGACATAAATGTCCTCTAGTGTTTAGTAATGTTGAGCTAAAATATTAGCTAAAAACGAACCGATCATATTGATCGACTGGGCCAACTGGGTCTTTTGCTGCAAGTTGCTGCTGTCTTGGCCTGTCTGAGTTTGCGCGTTCTGAACAAGAGTATCCGCTTGGCTTTCATTGCTCTGAGCAGTAGATTGATCCGCTGAGAACGCCGACTGCCATTTAGAGATCGATGCTCCATCTTTTTGGCGTTGGGCGGTATTATCGTTTTGCATTTTACCAGCGTAATAAGCAATTCTCGAATTGGCGTGGTACATCGCTCCGCCTTTACCATTCTGTGCACTATAGATCTGTTCTTCGATCTGTGTGAAAAGCAGGGCGCTATCGCCGTCAATGATCTGCATTTGAGAAAGGCTTGACTGGTCATTGGACATCGCGCTGTAAATCATGTATAAAAAACTTTCTGCCATAAATAACCTAAACTATTATTGATTAATTAGTTTTTTCGTTGGCAACGCTATTGGTATTCAAGTTGCCGATGGATTGGAAAATATTGTTGGTAACGCCTTGGGCCTGGTTATAAACGTTTGTCCAATACTGTTCTGAAGCTGTCGCAGAAGAAGAGATGGCGCTGACCGAGTTGTTTAAGGTTTGGAAGTCTCCTTGCATCGCGGTGATTGCTGGATTTGGAGCCTTTCCTGATGGATTATTGAACCAAGATTTGATTTTGCCAGAAACGACGCCACCAGTTAATCCACCAGCCCCTGATTTTCCCATGTTTGCAGTACTGATACCAAACTCAGAATAGATGCCTTTGAGCTGGTTCATGATGTTTGAATAATCAGAGGAGTCAGAATTCATCCATGAAGGGCATCCGCCGCTCATCTTGTTATAGAACTCGTTAATCCATTTGGCAAAATTGCCAGCATCAGTGCTATTAACGCCGCCGCCTTCGTTAAAGATACTTTGCAGGTCGCCCATAATATTCCGGATACCTGTACCTAAGTTCTCTACGCCTGCAAACTGTCCTGTGTTATCGCCGACGCATTGCATCGATTGGGTCATAACGACCATACCAGCGAACTGAAATGCTCCCTGTACGTTTCCGCTATTTAACATGTTCTTCAAGGTCGTAATAGCGGCCGCTAAATTTCCCAGGTCAGTTGCTTGTTGCTGCTGCTGCTGCTCCCAAGCCTGGATATAATTGTTAAAGGCTGAGTTCGGATCTAATGTTGCGCCTGAACTTGCTTGTATTGCCATAATTTTTATTTCTTTATTAAAATTTTTAAAAAAAGGATCTCTTCAGCGTGCTATAAAGCATCTGTTGTTCGTTGCTTCTAATGTTCTTTTATCGCTTAGGTCAGATTAGCTCTTTTTAATCTGACTTTTTTGAAGAGATGATTTGGTTCATTAACTCTATTATGTTTTTATTATCTTTTATCCCCGTCAGAGAAGTGATCTGAATCTACTTCCCTCGAGCTCCATTTTAACAAATCTTTATTTAATATCAATAAAATCTTAATTTATTATTAATATGAATGTGTTAATTATCTGATTATTAATGTCATAAATAAGCCTAAATTTTAAGTCCGGGCTTAGAATAGTATTGTGTTTTTGGAAGAATTTGGGACAAAGAGTTGGATTGTTATTTGTATTAGGAAGATCAATATAATATTCAGGGTCATATTGGTAAAAAGCATCGGTTATTTAGATCTTAGAAGTTAGGGAATAAGCTTCATATTTTTGTAAGTATTTATTGTTGAGTGGGATATGTATATAGTGCGACGGCTTAAAAGTTGCTTTTTTCTTGGGATTTTATAACGTGTTAAAAACCAGTCAGAAGCGTTTTTATTGTCTGTTTGGAAATTAGAATATTGTTTGTTGTTGGCATTCAGTGTGTCTTTCATTTTATTAGTTTTATAATCAAAGCGAGGAGAAAATAAATTTCATGAGGTCAAGCTGTTTAATTGTCATAACACATTGACTGTTAGATGCTTAATTGAGTGTTTGAGTTGGCCGAATTTTTCCTGTTAATTTGTTTTTAATTTCATGTGTGATATAATAAATGTTATAAAAGATGGAAATATAAGGATAAGCACATGGCAACAAGAGCAAGATCTACTTCGGATCCAGTCAGACCTACCGTAGTCGATCGTGAAACGGCGGATCGTTTAGGTTTAGAAACGGGCAATCGGTCTTTAACAGATTCTAGACGGGTTAGTTATGCAGCTCGACGGACTTTAGATGACTCTTCTGTAGCGAGATCTCCCCGTACAGATAGTGTACGGTCAGTAAGTCTTCATCATCCTTTGCCAAGCAGTTCAGTTAACGGAGCAAGCTTAACTATTCCTGTTGGAGATCCTAGTCCTTTAACAGCTACAGCGGAAAGAACCGGAAATACGTTCGTACGATTGACTAGCGATCCAGAACCAGGCACGGTCCTAAATCTACAACAAGATACCCCGCCTAAGGCTCCTGTTGCCCTTTACAATGCGTATACTAGCAATGGAGAGAAAAAAGGACACTACTTCGATCTGAAAGCAAAACACCATACTCAGCTTCAAG
>JBFWYS010000031.1:0-14887 GCA_050186175.1 Pseudobdellovibrionaceae bacterium | reverse complement strand
GCCTCGGCGTTTGGTTTTACATCAAAAAACCCAGCGCTAAGATCATGATTTAAGGCTTCCTTGATGTTACGCTTGCCTACCATCATGCTAGGACCCATCTGGAGTTCACCAGCAGGGCCTATCTTCATTTTCACGACACTAACTTGAGAAACTTTGTCATAAGTTACGTCAACGCCAATATCTGTTGAGGGACATCCGCCCATCCATGAAACATTTGCTGAACTAGTTCCAAAAACAACACTTCCTAACCATGGATCGAGTTTAAATGTGATGTGGATCGGTTGGTTCGTGTATCGTGCGGTTCCACACTTGATGTTGGACACATGTCCCGCAGAGTCTACTTTACAATGCGTGGAAAACATTTCAAGTACAACCGAAACCTCTGCAGCAAAAGCCGGTTTATAACCGAAAACCAAAGCCAGGAGTACGAATAGTTTTTGAACTCTCTTTTTCATAATTTTAATCCCCCAATGGAAAGAGGTTTCATCCCAATGAAAAGAGTTCGTCAATAATATTTTGGAGCCGACTGACACTGTCACGCATCCAAGCGCTTATCAAAAGCCCGCGTGGACAATTTATAAATGATCCCAAAGCCAGCAGAAAAAATTGGCTTGTATCGCAAGTAGATCTTAGATAAGTATCTGATATCACAGCGACCAACAGAAAACCGGGTGTTCCGCTCCGGATTTTTGACGCTAAACTGGGAGCATCCACTTGACTGTTATAAATTCAGAATTCGAGAAGGCAGTATCAAGACTGGAAGAAGCACTCAAGCAAAAGAAAAATGACTTCATAAGAGATTCCGTCATACAAAGATTTGAATTTTCCATCGAGCTGGCCTGGAAAACTGCAAAAAAAACAATGGGCACACCCACCGTTGCACCTAAAGACATTGTTCGCGAAATGGCTCAAAGCGGGTACATTGATAACGTCGATGTTTGGTTACGCGCTATTGATATGAGAAATCTGTCTTCCCACACCTACAAAGAAGATGTGGCGGAAAAAGTTTATGCTTTCGCGGCTGATTTTCTCAGCGAGCTGCATACTCTTTTACCAAAGCTTAGATCAAAATGAAGTTCGGGCTTTCAGAACAAGAGTATCACTTCATTAAAAAAGAAGTTGTTCTTCCGCTGGAACAAGCCGGAGCTCAAGTTTGGAGTTACGGCTCAAGGGCTAGGGGCGACTTCAAAAAGTTTTCAGACTTAGATTTGATGGTGGAGTCTCCGACAGATCTTTCTAAGCAGATCGGCGAAATTCAAGAAATATTAAGCAATAGTAATTTCCCCTTTAAAGTAGACCTAGTGCAATGGTCTGAGTTTGCAGAAGCTTACAAGTCCAATTACTTAAGAGAGCGCACGAAATTTTAAACACAGGCCCGCTTCGCTGATTCAGCCTCTGACAGCAGCAGGTCCTTAATGCCAGAATGAGCCTTTCGATTATTAAGAAAATTTGCTCCCGTCCATAGGTTTTCTGTTTAGCGATTTAGTTTGGCCTCCTCATTGCTCATATAAATGTCTAACAATCATCAACTGCTGTAATAAAAAGATGGCAATTTGATTGGGACAAAATGGCTCAAATACGAGTCAATTTGTCGTGGCCAAAAAAGGGGAATCGCCGTGAAAATGGATATCGGAATCTCAGAACAAGATCGCAAATTGATCGCCGAACAACTTTCCAATCTTCTTGCGGATTCATACCCCCTTTATCTCAAAATGTTACGCAGTCTTTTGGAGGGATAAGCAATGGAAGCAAGAGTCGTATGGAGAGAAGGAATACATTTCATCGGCGAATGCGAGGGCAATGTCGTCTCTCTCGATGCCAAGCCACCACTCGGAGCCGGTAGCGGTTTTACGCCCAAAGAATTGATGGCCATAGCTGCTGCCGGATGTACCGCCATGGATGTTGCCGCATTGCTAAAAAAATACGTCCAGCCCCTTGAAGCATTGGTGGTGACGGCCGTTCCGACCGTTGCGAAAGATCATCCTCTAGTCTTCACGGAGATCACCCTTACATTCCATATGACCGGACAGCTCGATCCACAAAGAGCAATTGAAGCTGTTCGTCTTTCACAGACGAAATATTGCGTGGTCAGCGCCATGCTCTCCCCGTCTGTTCCAATTCATTATCAAATTATCTTAAACGGAAAAGATCTTGCAAAAGGCGAAGCTCACTTTGAAAAACCACATATCAAGGAAGGTATCTGACTAGAAAACCGTAAATAGAAAACTGATCAATAAACATCCCAACATTAAAGGAAAACAAAAAATGAAAAAACCAGTGATTGCATTATTAACCCTAAGTTTTATCTGCGCTGTCAGCATTGCTGACCAAAGCTCTGCCAAAGATAGCTCTGCACAGACTGGCAGCGAGTTGCCAAAGGAGAAACGAAAAAAAATGGCGGAGATGCACGAGAAGATGGCATTGTGCCTTAAGTCCGATAAATCTATGGACGATTGTCGCGACGAAATGAGGAAGCAATGCGATGGGGAGGACGGATGTCCCATGATGGGCAAGGGCCATCGGGGCATGATGGGTAAAGGACATAAAAAGATGATGAATCATATGAAACAAGATTCAGAATCAAAAGAATAAACGCCCCCTAGAAATTTTCAAATTGGAGAACAAATATCCCATCACCTTATTTGTTCTCCACCTGGAGAACGGTTCTCCACACCCTCTTGACATATATGTGCAATGTATGTACTATGCATGTATGCCTACGATCTTCATCATTGGCCCATTTAGAATTGTCATCAACACCGCAGATCATAGGCCTGCCCATGTCCATTGCATTGGGCCAGGAGTTGTCGTCATTATTGAAATAGGAATTCAGAGAGTTATCAGAAATAATGGTGTCCCTTCAAAAGATGTGAAGCGACTTAAAGAGTTTATTAAAGAAAATAAAGAAGTGCTGATGACTGAGTGGAGGCATTACCATGAAGAAGAATAAAGAATCCAAGAATCTTTTAACTGATGAGGATATGAAACCTGAAAACATCAAGGCCAATATTACTATTCGTATTTCTGGGGAGCTGCTCAATGCATACCGAGCTGAGGCGGAAAAACTGGGTATTGGTTATCAAACGTTGATGCAGATAAAGCTCAAGGAAGGTTTGGAAAAGTCCATCGAAAAAAGATTGGAAAAACTTGAAAGAGCGATGAAAAACAAAGCTGGTTAGTTAGTGGTTTTAAAATGAAGAAAAAGAAGTCGCCAAAACAAAAAGCTCTCGATCTTAAAATTAAGCAGTACAAACAAGTACCTGAAGATATTAGAAATTTTGAGATGTTAGTAGACCTATGCCAGTCGTGGAGCACGGAGTTCATGAATTGCGTGTGAAAGACCGAAGTGGAAACGCAGGAGACCCCTTCACAAGAAATCGAAATGGCTAAAGGCCGATTGGAGGAGATGCTATGAAATCCTATTTTGAAGCAAAAAACCTAAATGAGCTTTGTGCTTTGATGGGGCTTCCTGAAAGCGAAGCTCCCAAACTTCGCATGCGTCTTGATCTGGCAAAGGCTATTCGACGAGTGATTGAGAAAAAACACCTCACTCATGTGCAAGCTTCAGAAAAAACTGGAGTAGGTCGCACAGTGATCACGGCCATCATGAATGGGAATCTAGACAAAATTTCAACTGACCGTTTAATTGATATTGCTCAGGCTTTAGGGCTTAGGCTCCAGCTAAAAGTGGCCTAATATGAAAAAAGAATCTTTTTTAGATTTCCTCAAAGAGAAAAATTACCCTTTTGGTTTTGTTTCCGTAGAACTTGATAAACCATCCTTGAAACCAAATACGTCAACCAGTAGGAAAGTTTTTTATTTTTTGAGGCCGGCACGAAGGCCTCAGGCTCCTTATATTGTATTTTTCAATGGCGGCCCTGGGATGGCCGCTTCTGAAATGTTTTTAAATTTTAATTATGAGATTTTTTTGCCAGATTATAACGTCGTTTTTTTCGATCAAAGAGGAAATGGCTTATCTTTTGGCCCATCCGAGACTTTAGAGGAGCTTCAGTATTTTTCGGCAAAACAGATTGCCTGGGATGCTGAATTGATTCGCAGAGAAGTTTTAGGAGATGATTCAAGGTGGATTGTTTTTGGCCAAAGTTATGGCGGTATCATACTACGAAAATATTTAGAACAATTTCCAGAATCCGTTTTGATAGCTATTTCACACGGTTCAGGAATCTATGATGGTACTGCTGTTGCAATTGAAACGGAAAAAGGACTCATAACGAGGTGGGATGGGTTCTTCAAAAAATATCCATCCACACTCGAAATATTAAGTGAACTTTCCAACTCTTTGTCTGATGCACATGAAATTATCGGCACTGCTTACAGTTTAAAAGGAAAGTCGCTTATCCATTTATTAGCAATCTATTATACGGTTCTTTCCGATGAGGACATGGAAAAACTATTGAACAGCCTTGATAAACAAAGCATGGCCAAGTCTTATATTGAAAAAATATCTCCAATTGCGCAACTTGTGTTGGCAGCCGGAAATTTAAATAGAGTCATCGCCTACATGGATCTTTTGAATGGGAAAACTGATGAGGAGATGACAGCAGAGACGATTCCCCTCATTGTTAAGTCAGATTGGTATAAAACGGGATATCCTTCAAAAATTGAACTTGAGAATTCTGTTGTTCCGATATCAAAAAGTTTTTTTGAGCTTGAAGAGCTCCTTCGGCTTCGTAAATTCAAACCAGATGGGCCCGATATGGAAAAGGTCAGTAAGAACATATCAAAATTTGGATTTAATCTACATATCTTTGGAAGTGAAGAAGATGTATTGGCCATTGATAGTGTAAAGAAAGAGGAAGAAGTGGTGTCTAAATTGGCAAATAGCCGAATTAAATATCATTACTCAAAAGGGCATCACCGCGAATGGTTATCAAATCCAGAATTGTTTAAAAATATATTGCCTTAAGATATCTACCGATACGAGTCATCTTTTATAGGGACTGTACATTTTTAAAATAGGAAGTTCAGTTATGTCTTATGAGAGATCCTGAATTTAAAAAAATGTATGACCAACCACTTTTATTAAAAGAAGCATTGAAAATGATGTTTGAATCGTTTCAAGTGTTCAGCGAAAAAGATTACGATGATATGGTTCCCTATTTTCAATGGCTTTGGGATCAAAAAAATAAACATGATGAAAAGAAAAAATTAATTTTGATTCTTCGCGCGCGACAAGATCAGCAATTGAGCCAAAGAAAAATCGAAATCACAAAAGAGCTCGAACTTCTCAACCAGTTGCAAAAATAAGGTTCGAGTTTTTTCTCCTGCGACGTCGAAGGAGACTAGAAAAATTCCGCACAGTTCAAGTCTCTCAAGGGTGCGCATTTCAATTTAATTTGCGCTGACGTTTTAGTTCTAGTCTGTTTTGCGAACTGCATCTTGTGTTTGATTTTGTTGGATTATTTAAATAATTGATTTTACTAAGAAAAAGAGAGTGGTGCCCGGGACTGGACTTGAACCAGCATGCCCTTTCGAGCGCTAGCACCTCAAGCTAGTGCGTCTACCAATTTCGCCACCCGGGCACATACGAAGGACTCAATAAAGCACCTCAGGAATTTTGTGTCAATCCGCTCCCCGATCATGCTCTAAAATCCATCACTCACCTTTTTTCCAAAACCAAGATAAGGCGCAAATTATAGATCGTCGCGTAACGTGCTGATATCACAAGAAAATACTTTTCTAAAAAATAGAGGTTCAAAGTTAACCTGATTTTTAAAAAGGGGTGTCTTACAAGCAGAAGCAAGGATGCTTCACCGAATAGGAAAACGAAAGGCCTTAGCATGAAGATTCGACTAAGGATAAAGAGTTTCCCTCTTGGGCGGGTCCCATGGACGGCCCGCGGCCGGTTAGGTCGGGGGGCTAGGATCCCAGGCTAGGAAGGCCTGAGGTCCAAAGTACAGAGGGTGAGTTGATTTAGTGTTTTATGTTCTCCTTTAAGTAGTTTTGGAACTTCTCTTGGGTTTGGTGGTTCCCCTTTTGAGGTTCGTAGCGAGGCTGTAAAAAGCCTCGCTTTTTTTTGCCTAAAAACTTACATGAACTCCTGAGCCGGGCGCAAAGCTTTTAATCCTGCATTGACGGAGTAAATGAGGTCATCAGGCCTTTTAACATGTTTCGGTAATGCTCAAGAATTTTCGTTTTTTGTGAGTCTTCTTTTTTCGAAATCGTAAGCCAGCGATGCATAAGTCCGAGCTTTGTATTCCCAATTGTCATTGAAACAGTTGATGCTTGTTCTTTTGAAAGACCGAAAATATTTTCCAACTCCTTAACACATTCCCCATGATAAAGAGTCTCAACTTCTTCGATTTTATCACCCAGAGCTGTTGAAGTTCCACGATACCGAAAATAGATCGGAAAAACCTTTTCATAAGCTTCAATATTTTTTAGATTACAATCTAATCTCTGAATTTCATTTTCAAGCCAGCTTAATTGATCTGCAGAGGACCGCGGCATCTTAAAAAGAATCATGGCTTCACCTAAGTGTTTGGCGGCAAGCTCAATCAGCTCTTCACGAGTCGCACCGATATATTCATAAATCCAGGCCCTTGACACATGAGCCGACCGAGCCACCTGAGAAAGGGTCAGTTTTTCGATGCCTTTTAAGTACATAATATTCACAATTGCATTAGAAACTCGCTCAACTTTGTCGCTTTTATTTTTCTGACGTTTTTGTGGATTTTTTGTCGGCTTCAAAACTTCTCCTTTCTCCGTGCTCGCGCCACGATAAAAATATGAATAATAAAGAAATCATCCGAATACTAAGTCCCCGTGTCGTCGAAGATCTCCATCGTCCTCATCACACTCTAGATGCACTTGCTCTAAGCGCAAGCATAATTTGCTTTGCACTCTTAGTCACACTCCTAGCTATATTACCTTTTGGTTTCCTCTGGATGCTATGCCTGATTGCGCAAGGGTTCGCCATTCAAATTTTAGGCTTGGTTAAGCACGATCTTTTTATGCATCGGCAATGGGGAGGGCCAAAGTGGTCCTACATCGGCGAATTGGTACTGGGCCTTCCTCTCACAAGCCCACCGACCGCTGTAAAAGTCACTCATATGCAACACCATTTTTCCGTTAATACAGACGAAGACACAGAGGCCTATAAACAAGATCTTGATTCCCTTTGGAAAAGATGGATTTTTTTAACGGCGCCCGGAGTGGCTTTAGCTATGGGGCGACTTTTTGCTTCCCGGAAAACTAGAGGTTATCTCGATATTGAAAAAACTGTGACGCCAAAAATTGCACAGAAAATTCGTTTCGAGAAAAAACTTTTGCTTGGTTACTTTATTTTTATCTCTATTCTTGTACTCTATTGGCCACAGTTTATTTTCTTTGGATATATTTTACCGATGCTCATTTCCGCTCCGATCGCCAGCACATTTAGAACCATCCTCGAACATTTCGAAGTCAATCCCGAGAATCCGATTCATCTGGCGACCTACTATAAAACAGGCCGGTTTTCGAGACTCCTCTTTTTTTGGGATAGTGGTGATTGTCATTTAATCCACCATCTCTTTCCACGACTTCCGTGGTATCGAATGAAACAAGCGCTTGAAGTGATGCATCCTATTTTAATGGACGCCGGCGTGATCGAACGTAAAAATTTTTGGCTTCTTGCAAAAGAATGGCTGATCAAGGGCCACCCGCACCGCTCTCTTCTAACAGAAGCTCCCGAGTCCCCTAAACTCATACTCAGCGTATCAAGATGAAGCATGTGAGATTTTAAGACATGGCTCCCGCTTTGCTTATTTAAAGAGATACCTTGCGGGAGGGGTTATATGAGTCACACATGTTCAAAAAGCATTTCACTGTCTAAAAGATATTTAACCGTTAAAATTCATCCAGTCATTACTTACGCGATTTCTTGTTTTTTATTGATACAGACTCAGCTCTCTGGCGCCGATTCTCTTCCTGCAAATTTACGGCTGTGGAAAAATATGACGTCTGTGGGAGCATTAAACTCGCAAATCGAATCGTCGGAGCTTCTCAATTATTTAATCTCCGATGTTTGTACAGATAGTACTGGTGAGCCTATTGCCGGCGATCCTTTTTCCTGCACAAGAAAGAGAAATATCGAAATTGGCGAAAACCTTCCCTATCTAGTCACTGATGTCGACACTCGAAACGGCAACATCAATTATCAGGCAATGGGAAGTTTGCCTTTCAGAGGGACCGATGGACAATTGAAAATTATGAGCTTCAAGAGTCTTAAATGGCCCCACGCTTCGAACTATCAATTTAGTTTTGATTTTAGAAGAGACGGATTTGATTTAATTGATGTGGCCCATAGCGGGTACATTTCTTTTATTAGAACCTCTGATCCGGGCTGCTACGACCAGCTGTGGTCGATCTCGGGAAATGTAAGTTCTATCCCAGCAAGAGCTGGGGGATGGATATTATTTCCTAAAGTTTCGGGAATGTTTTCAACGGGCAACAGCAATAACATGACTTACAATACACCACTTTCTCCAACTCGACCGTCTCAGTGTCAGGGGGGAAATAGTTATGGTACCACATTTTGGAATAGCCCGGCTATCTACAGATTCGAATCCAATAAAGTCATGACGGCCATTAAGTCTTATCATTTTGCATCGACTAATTTAAATCAAACGAACAACGCTTTAGAACTTTATTATTTTACCAAAGAGTACGGATTTACTCGCTGGGAGGCATGGATTCCGCAGACACGTTGTTACAACGAACATGGATCCAACAGTCCTATTTGCCACCCAGATTGGTCGACCAATACCCTGATGGGCCGATGCAGCGTTCTCAATGTTTCGGGAACGGGTCATCCCGCGATCGATTCTTGGGGAGGACAGACATGGGTGCGCGTCGACTGCAGAGATGAAACGAATTACATCGCGCTCACAACGCCGCAAATATTGATGGATCGAACCTTGGCTCAAAACAATGGCTTTGTTGATCTTGATACAAGCGGTCTGCAATCATTTCCAGTTGCTGCGAAGAAAGTAATTCCTGCTGGGACAATCTTAACAGCTGGACAACAATTAACGGCCGGCAATGTGTTTATTAAAATGCAAACCGACGGAAATTTGGTGATCTATGGTCCTTCGGGCGCCGTTTGGGCTAGCAGCTGGTACACACAATACAACGTGGCTCCATTTACAGGACCGACTCAAGGACTCGCTTGCGCCGCCTGTTCCGCTTACTTCCAAGAAGACGGGAATCTTGTTCTCTACAATCCAAACTTTACGGGCAATCCTTACCGCGCTTACTGGTCGAGCAACACCCATGGACCGGGTCGCATGTATATTCTCACAACGAGCAGCCCTTATTTGAAAATCACTCAAGGGGCTATCGACGCAAGTTCAGTGATCAATTCTTACTACCTTCAATATCTCGGTCGCAACGCGGATAGTGAAGGGCTCAATTACTATGTCAGCCAATACAACTCAGGTCGCAGCTTATCTTCGATCGAACAAGAAATTAAAAACTCCTATGCGGCTTTGCTTCGAGGCCTTTATTTAACTTACTTCCTTCGGGAACCCGATGCTGCCGGATTTGCATACTGGCTAAATGAATTAAATGCAGGACATATTACTATAGAGGGAGTTAGGACAAACTTTAGATATTCAAGTAGCTGCCAAGTTCAATGTCTCTAATTTTTAATCTCTTCTTGTAATCTAATAAGAGGTTTATGATCGATTTGGATAAAACCACACCGTGGAAAATCCAAGTCGATCACGAGCCATAAAACCATAGTCAGCAAAGAAACCATACTCATCGAGAAGAAACCATAGCGATGTTTCCTTAAACCGCATCCAAATCCCATTGTCGCAAGCGAGATCTGACAACAAATAATTAACACCACAAAAACCCAAATGGAAGTATGACGAAAAACTTTGGCCATTCGAATTGTATGGAGATCCAGAACTTCGTTGAGAGAATTTGTAATCGTTTCATCAAAACTCGGAGATTTTCGTAAGCCCGCTATGGCCGTACTCCAAAGAGGGCGTTGCAAATTCTCCGACACCGCAATTCGCTCTATAAGTTGTTCTGGGGATTTTGACTCAACAATATCCAAGCGAGATTTAGCGTATTCACGAAGGGCTTTTCGATAGTTTTCGCGAAAAGGCTCTTCAAAAAGATCGGCCCTCAGGTAAGAAGTGCGAATCGCATTGGCCTCAGCTATCAGCGCATCATGACGTTCAAAAAACCGGGCCCCTGCCGCAGAAAAACTGAAACCTAAGAGAAGGGCCACTAGGCCAAGAGAGGCCCCCTCAATGGTGCCTAGTAAAAAGCTTTCGTATTCAATCTGGGCGTCATGCTTTCGTTTTCCGGCGCGAAATCCAATTTCTAAAGCGATGAGTAAACAAACGAAGATAAAAACGAAAGTAAAGACAAGAGCGCTGAGCTGGAGATACATGCATCCATGTTAAATGCGCTGAATACAAACCCGCACTAAAGAAATCGTAATGTTTTCTACGCAATAACGCAGCGGCCAGAGACCTTCTTGTCTGCAAGGTTACGATTTCGCAATGAAGATTAAGAAATTTGAAACTGAAGAATATTTCGCGAAATACGAGTTTACAAAACCCTACTTAACAGAAATGGAAAAAAAATACTTTTAGGCTTCGATGTTTAAAATCCGTTTGCACTCTTCCATTTTCATTTCAATTTCTGCGATCAATTTTTGCAGCTGGCGAATTTCTTTGTCTTCGATATCATTCTCAAGAGCTGCTTGAACGACTGGAAGTTTTTTAAGCCACTGCCCTTGCCTGGAGGCATAGGTCTCTGGAATACCTGAGCGAAATGCCGCTTGTTTTGCGTTTCCATCGACCAAATACTCAACGATAAACTTTAGTGTCTCCAGAGTCAGAAGATGTCGATGCGCTTTGAGCCGAGAGGAAAATCCCATTTGTCGTATTCTCATTTTTTGATACTCCTCGGATTTTGTTTTGTTTGCAACTGCTACATGCGGGAAGCAAAAAAAGGCCCTGCCGTAGCTATGAAGCAGATACGTCGTTCGAATACTAATACCACCGAGGAGAGCGCTTGATTTTGAGACGAATACGGGCATGCATTCTGCTCTGACATCAGGTACGGAGGGACAAATGTTCCGATATCTCATTTTGATACTCTCATTAGCTGGGCTTCTTATTGGTTGCGAAAAATTCAAAGCCAAAGAGCCTACTCGTAAAATTCCGCAAAGAGAAAAATTTTTGGACGGCAAAAAGAGCGAAAATACTGAAGGTCAAAATACTGAGGAGCAAAAAAAAGAGTCAAAGACTACAACTCCTCACACGACAGTGACAGCTCCGTGTCAATCATCGGCATCACCAGAAGCCGCTGCGACTCCAGCGACCTCTACTGCTACTCCAACCGCTCCAACTCAGCAGGCTCCTTCTGCGGCTTCCCCAAAAAAGGCAGGGCCGGCTCTTCTTTCGGTCGATGAGGAACCCAAGCAAAATTCTGGATCGAGACCGCTTCCATCGAAGTCTGCGGGGCCGATTGCAATGGCAGGTCCGATTGCAAATGGACAAAAGCCTGAAAAACCGGAAAAGCCAGTGACTTCAAAAGAACCTTTTACTACTAAATATTTGTTGGGAACTTGGGTTAAAAAAACGGAAAATCTTTGGGAGCCCGCTCAATCTATTACCATCAAAGAAAATGGTGAAGTGGAACTCATCACTCTTCGTGGTATTCCTCCCAATCGGACTCAATGTTATCTGCATTTCAACAATGTCATCACAAAAGCAGAATCTCCGAAAACAGAACTTCTCGAGAGGATGCACGCTCATTTCAAGATTCAAGGCGATGAAACTCGCCCCATTCCCGAACTCATCCTTGAAATGGACAAAAAAGCGATTGAACTTCTGAAATGGCAAGACAACGCACCCGCTTGTGAGACTTTCGTAAATTTAGTGAAGTCTCAACTTTCAGATCCTGAAATCCCTCATGACGACATGTATTGGGCCATCCTCAGAGTCTCGGACGATGAATTCCTTGATGTTTGGGCAAATACCTTTTTTATTCGAAAAAAAGATTAAAGCTCCTTGTTCTGAAGCCAATCTTCGAGTTTTTCGCAGTATTCTTTTAGGTAAGTTCTGCGCCGAGGCCAAAAAATTCCGTATTTTGATTTTCCGTAATTTTTTTCGTCGACACGAACGAGCAGCCCCGATTCGAGTTCTTCTTTTACCGAATACGATGGCAAAAGAGCCCAGCCAGAACCTTTTATACAGGCCGCTCGGGCTGTGGCAATATCATTAAACTTAGCAACTACCGAAATTTGATTATCCACCTTCGACAAAATTTTATCTGGGTGAAGCCGCTCGCAAAGAAGATGAGGCAAACGCCAATACTGATCCGAAGAAATTTCTTTTTTATGTTCTCTAATAAAATTCTTGCTTGCGACAGCGACAATAGGCTCGTCTATCACGAGCTTGTATGAAATTTCAGGATCGTAGGGGCGATCGCAATCAATTCCGATATCAATTTGGCCCGCCAGCAAGGCCGCTTCCGTTCCCCGCTCATACGAATTTACGATCAAGGTTGTATCCGGAAAAAGTTCCTGAAAAATTCTAAAGTCGGGCCCTAAAATACGTGCAGAAAATTCTCTGTTCGTTCCAATTCGTAAAGTCGACTGCGATTGCAGGACGGCTCTTTGACCAAAAACCATGGTTCGCGTGTGCTCATTGAGCCGTTTTCCCATTTCGGTCAAAATCCATTTTCCCGCTTTTTTTTCAACCACCGGATAACTCTCAGAAATGCGCTTCAGAGACCGTGCGATCACCGAATGATCTCTCTGCATGGCCTGCGCGAGGTCCGTTAATGAATTACAAGCTTCAAACTCAAGAAGAAGTTCACAGTCGTCAGAGCAAAGCAAATAAGAGTTTCTCATAATCTAATTCCAGCACCCTTTTCAAAAATTGCCAACATGTATAATAATTTTGCAGATAATGCCGAATTGGGAAAAGCCCATTATTATTATAAGTGCGTCGAAATTGCTGGAAGCTTCGCAAGGCTTGAAAAGGATTAAGGAACCCGGCTAAACTCTTAATGCCTATGAAAAAGATCAATTTGGCCATTTCTGAATTTGCAATTCCAGCACCGCTTCAAGGTAGCATTGAAGCTCTTTCTGGATTTGGCAAGCCGTCGGTCTTAGGTATTGAAATTCATCAGGCCATCCAAGCCATCCGCACCAAGGAAAACGAGCACTATCAGTCCGAAGTTTTATCAAGCCATACTTTCGAAATGGATTCTTATCATTTTCAAGTTAGCGGTCGCATGGACGGATTTTGGAATCAACCGTCGCCCCACATTGAAGAAATCAAAACCTCGTTTAACGTTCATGAACTTGGTAAAAAACTTTATTCCGAGCCGCATACCCATCCTTATTGCTTGCAACTTAAAACTTATGGCTATTTTTACTGGTTAAAAACAAAAGAGCTGCCTAAGCTCAATTTCTACCTTGTTTCCACACGCACTTCCGAAACTGTAAATCTACCTTTGTTTTTGGACATCCTCGAATATGAACTCTGGCTGGATCGCCGACTTCGCGAGCTCGTCGAAAAAGTCAAAAAAACAGAGAAAAATATTAAGAGAAGAAAAAAAGCATCTGACGCTCTTGAGTTTCCTTTTAAAAAACCAAGGCAAGGACAAGTCGAGCTGATTCAGACAATCGAAGACAGCATTTCTGAAAAACGCCCTCTCTTGGTTCAAGCCCCAACCGGTCTTGGAAAAACAATTGGGGTTTTGTATCCAAGCCTTAGAGAATCTTTACGGAGAGGACAAAAGACAATCTACATTACTCCCAAAAACAGCCAGCATAGTGTGGCCGAAGATGCCTTGGAGCGATTGCAGGAAACGGGCGCTAAGGTTAAATCGATGACCTTAACTGCAAAAAGCAAAATGTGTTTTAAAAACGAACCGCTTTGTAATCCTGAATATTGCGAATATGCCAGGGATCACTACACCAAGCTTGCACGGAACAATGTTTTAGACGAACTCTCCAAAAAAAAATCTTTAAATGCAAAAACCTTTCGTACGGTGGCAGGAAAATACGAAATATGTCCTTTTGAATTGCAGCTAGATGCCGCTGAAAATGTAGATTCAGTCGTCTGTGATTATAACTACGTTTTTGCGCCCCGATCGGCTTTTGGTCGACTCACAAATGCAGGAATCACAAATTACGAAAAGCCAAATCTTGTAATCGACGAGGCACATAACTTGCCCTTCCGCGCGATGGATTACTACTCCCCTGCACTCTCCGTTGGAGTCCTCGAAAAAATGCGAGAGGACTTAAAAAAGATTCCACTTCATTTTTGCAAAGAGGCCGAAAACAATCTCGACTCTTGTATCAATGTGATAAAAGCTTGCGCACCCCAAGACGCGCACAAAGCTTGCGAGATCGAGCCACCAATTCGTCCTTTTATGGAGCAAGACGAAAAACTGAAGTCATTTCTCTCGAGTTATCTTAATTCAAATGTCGAAATCGAATCAAAAGACCCTGTCTTGCGGCTTTGCTTTTACTGGTCGGAATTTACGGCAAACTTAGAATTTATTAATAGCGGCAAGGAAGAATTTTTTACGACCTATAATCCTTATCCACCCACAGTGAAGATAACCTGTTGTGATGCCTCTGAAATGCTCCGAGAAAATTATAAAGACTACTCGCAGGTGGTGGCCTTTTCGGCAACATTGAAACCTTTTGATTTTTACAGCCGCCTTTCGGGTCTCGCATCGGAAGAACTTAAAACCGCAGAGTTTACTTCTCCTTTTCCAAAAGAAAATCGGCAAGTTTTAATTATTCCACAGATTTCTTCGAAGTATTCGGAACGAGAACGTAACTATCCTAAAATTGCTGAAGCAATTGAAAAAATCGCAAGCCTTCACCAAGGAAATT
>JBFWYS010000030.1:0-15005 GCA_050186175.1 Pseudobdellovibrionaceae bacterium | reverse complement strand
AGCCCTGCAAAACTCCTTCGACTACTCTCATTTGAATGTCTGTAAGGTCAATACCAAATCTCTGTATGTTGTCTCTTATTTTTACCACATATTCTTTGCAAAACTGCTCATGATGACTTTCGAACATTTCTTTATGTTTTCTTTTCCCAAGAAAATTCGAAACTGAATGCAATCCAATTTGAGTTGGTCTTTGATCTTTTTTGCTTTCTTTGTTAAACACAACACACCATATGCAAACCTTTTTTCTAAGTTAATGAAAAACCAAATCAAAATCCAGAACTTTTTCCCTTCAACGAATAAGCTCCTTTTCTTTAGAGGTTTCTAATGCGACTTGTCACATTTTGTCGCAACTTGTCACATTTTGTCGCACATTCTGTCACATTTTGTCGCATAATAGGAGTTTTGTGTCGCATTTGCTGTCACATTTTGTCGCACATTCTGTCACATTTTGTCGCACTAACCTCTATGAAACCTAGCTCCTTATAGTCTTTAGATTACTAATATATTAAAGAAATAGATAAAAGGTGTTTTCCCTTCTTTTTTCTTAAATCTTTTGTTCCTTTCAAAAGTAGCTAAAAATAAGTAACTTAATCATAACCCTTGTCAATTTGGTTAATAATTGCTATATTTGAGTAAATGTATGAAAATCATCTAGGTGTTCAAAACAGAACTGACATGAAAAAAGAAGATTCAGGTGTCGAAACGTTAAAGCGTCAAAACAATCGAAGTAAAGATCAACATGTAGACGCTAAAACATTAAAACATCAAAACATTAACAAAATAAGAACTACTGTTTATTTTCCTGAATCAGAGTACAGAATGCTCAATGAAATTTACACTAGAAGACTGCTCTCTAATCAAAAAACAGACAAGTCGGCATTGATTTGTGAGGCCATTCGTCTATTATACGAAAAAGATGAGGAAATGTAAGAGATCAGTTTTTCTGGATAAAAAATTCTTCTTTGTGCTTTTATCCTATACGATAGTACGATCGTACTGACATTATTATATCAGAAAGGCTACACTTCTGATATGATTAAGAGATCTTAACCGGTTTAACACTAATTACAGTTTCATTTTTCTTCCGGGAGAAAATTTTATAGCCTTTCTTTCTGGTATGTGAATGGGGGTTTGGGGGGATTTTGGATTTCTTCCTGTTTTCGCCTTTCTCTCTACGACTTCAAATAATCCAAAAGCTCTAAACTCAAAACGGTTTCCTTCTAATAGATTTTCTGTGACAGAATCCAAAAAATCTTGGACAACTCTTTGGACATCTTTGGGATCCATTCCTCTTCTTCGGGTGATTTCGTGAACGATTTATTTTTTGGTAATGGTCTTCATTAGTCCTTAATTTGGTTGATCTTATGGGTAAGGAAATCTTTTTGACGAAAGGTTTTTGGGTCAGTTTCGACATCAGACATTAAATAGGGGAAGATAGAGCCATCATTTTCTGATCGATCTAAAATGAAGGGGAACCTTAGTTGGCCAAGGTCTTCTTGTTCGAGGGCCTCATAGAATCGTTTTCGCATTTCTTCTTCTGTCATGAAGCCCATGATGAATCAAAACTCATGAAAAATCAAGCCTGAAGGTTTGAGGGCTGCCTAGACACGAATAAGAAAAATCTCTAATGTGAGCCTTAAGGGTGTGTATAGGATGAGATGCGATAAAAATGCAGAACAAGGGCAATCTAATTTTAGATTGTGAGAGGATTCATTAGATAGGTAGGAGTTGTTATGTTAGGGAAAGGGTCTAATTTTTCACGATGGCAATCGGTATTTTCGTTTGCTCAGTTCAAAAAGGACGTGGTTTATTCATACAGCAAGAGCAGGTTGGAATTTTGGATAATCTTGTCCTACGTTGGACTTCAGGCTCTTACGGTTTGTGGGGTAATCATTTATCAAGTTTTTCAGTCTATCTTCAGAGGAAATGAAATACTTGTATTCAAACAGATAATCTATATGGCCCTGTCTTTCATAATATTTTCCCTGTTTTTCAGGGGGTTTGTTTTACTTGATTTTTTCGGGGAAAGGGAGAAGAGATCTGTAAGAAGCATTTTTGTTGCCTGTGGCGGAGTACTTTTTCTGTTTTTAATCGGAAAAGTGTTTGGAATGCAGCAATAGGGGGGTGGGGTGTTCAAGCAAGATCAAGGGAAAGGCCAAAACTTTCAGGATGCTTGCGTTTTTTTGGTGCAGGCTGGAGATCTTCAAGCATTGAAGAATCTTTTGTCTGGAAAGGGGAGAGTAGATATCGATACTGCAATTGGAAGGTTGGGGTTGAGTTTTCTTCATTTAACTGCGATCTTTGGGGAAATCAGACTAGCTAGATGGCTTCTTGAAAACCGAGCAAAAGTTGACAAGCAGGAATCTTCAAGTGGAAAAACTCCACTGCACCTGGCAGCTTATTATGGGCACTTGGATCTTCTTAATCTCTTCCTTAAGCATTCAAGGAAAACGATGACCGATAACACGGGATGCTTGCCTATTCATTATGCTTGTATGGGGTAGAGTGTAGAGGGAGTCCGGCTTCTAATTAAAAACGGGGATAAAGTGAACCACTTCTCGGAGATAGGGACACCTCTAGACGTTGCAGTCCGGAAGAAAAAATTCCAGATTGTAGACTTTCTTTCGAGCAATATAGAAACGCTCTGTTTAATGGATGATATGGCCGGCTTCAGAAGAAGAGGATTTTGTACGCCTATTCATCTTTCAATTGCAAGTGAGCAAAAAGAGTTAGCTGAGATGCTGCTTCAAAAGTTTCCGCAGTTTCCCTCCGAGAAGCTCAGAAAGAATTGGGAATGGGGGGACTTCTCCTTTCGTTTTTTCTCGTATGCAGAAAGAAGAGATTATTTAAGGCTATTTTATCCTCCTGAGGAAATTCCAGAAGTTGTCGAGAAAATAAATCGGTATCTTGAAAACTCTTCAAGGGGAAGCTTAGATTTGGATCCTTCTTTAAAAGGGCTTTTTGAGGCAATTGAGAAAGGAGATTTAGAGGGAGTTAGACAAATTGTTCAACGTCATGGGATAGAAGCTTTAAATCAAGGACTTAAGAAAATCCTTTGGCAGGAAGATGTTCCACTTTTTACTCCAGTGGAACGCGCCGAAGAGCTCTATTTTTTCCCATTTTTTGAATGGCTCATCGAAGAACGCATATTTGGTGATTGGACGGAGGGTTTAGGGTTCTTTTTGAGGTGGTTTTTGATGGAACTCGACCATTCTTCTGGTGGGATTTTTAAATTGATTCCGAGGAGTCTTGAGGTTCTGAATCTTAGATATCATGTCATGAAAGAGTAACGATGAAGTCGAAATTTATAGCAGTTTCTTCATTACTCATTTCTCACGGCATTCTCAAACATAGACAGAAATCGAAATAAATTTTAAAGTGGCTTTTAAATAGTGGACATTTTCCTATGCAAAAAGAACATCAAGCGTTAATTGATCAGTACAAGAAAAACGAGAAAGTCCTAGAGAGATCTAGGAAAAAGACGGTTGTGCTGGAAGTCTTAATGATAGGCATCGTTTGCTATATGAAGTCTATCCAAGAGACAGCGAGTTTAAAAGCTAATATCATAGCAACGTCTTTGGTTACAGCGTTATTGTGCTTGCATTTTTTGGATTTTTATCCGAGAAGAAGCCGATACAAAAACGTAGCAGATACTGTTTTGGAGGGAGTGAATCTCGAAAACCACTATTCTTTTTTGAAGCCTCAGTTTTTTAAGAGCTATCTCGAGGAGTTTAACACGTTGGGATTCATTGCTAAGATGGCGCTTTTTGACCTCTTTTTCATCTACTTCTTCAGCGTTTCCTATACGCAGCTGCTAAAAGCGATAAATCCTGAAGCTGTGGTAAGACTGAAGTTCATTACTCCTATCAGTACTTGGGTGATTACTCTTTACATAGGGTGGGCCTATTATAAATCTATCCGTCCCTTGTCTCGCCTTAAAAGAGAAATCGAGGTGTAGGGTCTTTTATTGGCTAGTGTAAGAAGTTTTCACGAGGATTGGTCTCTTGTTCAATCTGTGTTTTGCGCTCTTTTATTTTAGCTTCTAACTTTCCATCTTGCATTGTGAAAAAGAATGGGGCGGCTATGATAGCAGTAAAGAGGATTGGTGCCATGTTGCTTGCTAACTGGTTCATTATTCGAGCGCCGACTGTGAAGAAAAATCCATAGAAAGCAATAGCCGCAAATGGCGGCATTCCCACATACACAACGGAGGCTTTCCAGATAAGCACAAAAGACAAAATTTGAAAGCCATGCTTTATAAAATAAAGACATCCATTTCCGAGAATCTTATCTTCCAAATCCTCGTAGAAAGTCAGAAAAATTCCAAAGCTGTTGATAATTAATAAAAAGAGCAGAGGAAACTGGATGGTCCAGCAGGGGAGATCGAGAAAAAAATAAGGATGCGCATGTGGATAAAGCCAAATTATGGGAAAGCCGCTTCCTAAAGCTAAACACCCTCTAAAATACCCACCTAGTTCATAGCCCCTCTTTAGGGAGCTTTGGAATAAGATTCCAAAAACTCCAACAAGATAAATGACAATGGCCAAAACCAGGAAAGCGTTTGGAAGGGGGAGTTCTGAAAGCCCACCCCAAGCTTCTCCCATCTTCCCTTTTAGTCCTAAAGTCTTGAGAAAAAAGAAAAAGAGTGAGAGCCACCCAAAGATTAAGAAAGAATTCCTTTCAGCGTACCTTTTATCTAGTTCCTTTTGAGGAACACCCTCTACCCTACTATAAACGTGCAGTGTTTCGCGAAAGTAGGCTCCTAGCCCAAAAAATCCGGCCATTCCAATAATGTTGACCACTTGCCCGATTTCTCTGTAAAAAGGAGGACGAAGAAACATAACAACAGCTAGTAGACCAATCAGGCCCATGATAAGCTGATGCATCATGTGCTTACATTTTTCTAATCGAGTTTTTAAGTGGGATGGGTCGACATCGATGTCCTCAGTTGCATCTTTGTCTTCTTCTAGAAGTCCATTTTGAAAAACGAAGTAGGTGAATCCTGCTCCAAGGAGAGCTGGGATATAGTAGAAGCTTTGGGCTGTTTCGAAAGAAATGTTAAAGATAGCTTTGAGAGTTGCCATGACAAAGAAGACAAAGACTGGGGCGGCTGTTAGGCAAAAAAGCCTTAGGAATTTTTTGGGAGAGTATTCAAGACATTCTATACGATTCATGGTGTTTTATCTTGGTTCCTGGTGAGCAATTTTAGCCTGGGAATAAATATCTACACGGAGTGAGATGGGTGTTTTCGCCAGGAGCTCTCTATACAGTAATTTTTTTAGAATGATCGTAGTGTTTGCAAGTCTTTCGATCAATATTTTTTTTAAATCCCTAGTAGAGATCTCTCTAGCGTTTGATTAGAAAATATCATGATTCGCAAAGTAGATTTTTTGGCTCTTTTTTCATGGAAAGTGCACAGAAAGAAGCCAGTTTTTTCTAATTTTGAAGCATTTAATCCAAGAAATTTTGAGCACGAAACTGAACAAGAAAAATTATCGATCAAATCAATGATAAGGGGTTTACTTTTTTGGAAGTGGGATTTTGAGAGGAAAAGAGCAATGAATTTAAGGTCGGTTTAAATCTTTTTCTTGATGTTCTGCCAAGAGTGGCTAATAATGAAGTGATGAAGTTAATACTGATAAGTTCTAAGCCTTTTCATCTATGGGGTGGGTGAAGTGATGGTTTTTTTGTTTTCCATTGTGGCTCAGTGGTTTTCTAGAGGGGCCTTTCTTCAGATTTTCTTTCAGCAAGAGGAGGATTTATTCCTAATCTCCATTTTTTTAGGATCTGTTATCTTGAGCAGTCCTATCCAGGGATACATGTCAGACCTGACGTCTAGGAAAAAAGTGATTGTGTTGGCTTTACTGGCCTCTATTATTTCCCTTTTGATCATGCTCTTTGGGCCCAGGGTGACTTCTTTAAAGTTTCCTATAATCTGCGGAGTTGCAGCGGTTGTAAATGGTGTGTTTGGAAACGTTTTTCCTGCATCTGGCGCTGGACTTTCAGAACGCACTGGAGAAGAAAAGCGCAGCCTGCTTTATTCGGTTTTGTTTCGATATTTAGGGTTAGGGGTTGGCGCTTTGATGCCCTTGCCTCAAATGTCCAAGCTGGTTTTTGCTGTTTCTCTTGTTACTGTTGCCCTTTTATGGGTAATTTGGGATATCGAGGATGGAGAAATTGTGCTAGACAAAAGTTGATTTGTGTATATAAGAATCAAAACCAAAGGATGGAAATAAGAATTAAAGAGGATTAGAGTTGGGTTATTATTTTTGATAATAGTTATTGAAAAGTAAATTATTTTTTAAATTTTTTAGAAATGTAAATAGTTTTGGTCTTCATTAAGTTCCTCTTTTCATCCTTTAGAAATTATAGTATCATCCGGTCTCAATTTATTGATGAAGACATTTATTAAAGAACAAATTTAGGAGAACGTTAGATATGAAATCAACTTATTACAAGTTACCTGCTGATGAAATCTATGAAGAGCTTGCTCATTTAGAGTCTCCATATACTGTAAAGATTGAAGGTGTTGATCTTTCAATTCATCCACATGTGTATCCAAGTGAGAAGTTTAGAACTACAAGCTTTGTTTTGAAGGCTTTGCAGAAAAAATTTAGAGATAAGACTGTCTGTGACATGGGATGTGGTCCTGGTATTGTAGGATTGTATGCTTTAAAAAATGGTGCAAAAAAAGTTGTTCAGGCAGATATAAATCCATTTGCAATTCAGAATGCAATAGAAAACAGGAAGATAAATGATTTTCCAGAAAAAAAAGCTATGATTTATCAGAGCGACTGTTTTAATCAAGTCCCACCCCAAATTTTTGATATTATCGTATTTAATATGCCATTTCATAGCGATGAAATCGAAATAAAAGATCCTTTGGAAAGGGCTTTTTATGACCCAGGTTTTCAGTCAATCAGAAAGTTTTTGGGTCAGATACCAGACTATTCTAATTTATCAACAGAAATTTTCATTGCCTTTTCAAGCAAGGGGGACACCCCTTCTTTAGAAGCAATTTTTTCAGACTTGGGGTATAAATGGGAATTATGGAAAATAACTAACACAAAACAGGATTATGACAATAGAATCTACCGTCTTTCCCTTGGAGAGTAGAACTAAGTTGTACAGTTTCATTGTCTTGCTTTGTATCGCTTCAAAGGAAGTCTTTAAACTGTGCTTTCTCCTTGTTTTTAGCGATATAGGTGAGGTTGGAGAAAATTATGCTACGTTGTGGATTGGTTTGCAAGTAGTCTTCTCAATTGTAACAGGACATCTTTCTGATAAGCATTGTCGTAAAAGCGTTCTTGCGTTCACTGTTTTAATCTCTTCTCTTTCAATTCTTTTACTTTACATGAATCAGATATTGCCAGCTGTAATAATAGACGGAATATTTTGTAATGTAACAGCTGTTGCAAGAGCAGCTTACTGTGATGTAAGTTACTTTAAACTTTCTAAACACTACAAAGGAAAGAAAGAAGGGTACCAAAATGAACATGGTGAAAACCATGGGCGCTCCCACGTCAGAATCATTGCAGAGTCCTATGCCGTACAAGCTCTACCCTGGGTTATTATTTGTTCTTCTTATAAGATATACAATTCTTATGTTTTTAAATTAGCGATTTTAACATGGATTGTTAGTTTTTTTTCTAGTTTTTTTGTTTTAAAGATAAAGAAAGACAAGAATCATTCTGAAGAGCTTAGCATGATTAGCTCGATTAAGAGATTAGGAAAGACAAAGATAAGAATTTTCTTATCTTTTTTGTTTTTGGGTATATCTTATCATTTGATGCAGTATTATCTTGATTCTCATTTTCAAAAGGAAACTCTCTCAAACTCTTTCTTTTTGCTAGGAGTTGGTATTTTTATAGGCAATATCGTGCATCTTTTTGTTAGGTTTGTTCCAAATTTGAAAAATCTTTTTACAACATATCTTATTTGCGCGCTTCTTTTTGTATTTGGCTATATTTCATCTAAATACTTTTCCTCTGCCTCTCTCTCTAATTTCAGTTACTATTTACCATTTGCAGGGATAAGCTCTTTTGCTCTTCCATTGATTTATGCTGGATTTATAAAACATACAAAAATTCACGAAGAAGGATTTTTATTTGGAATTCTTGAAGCTTTGCTAAGTTTGGCTGAATTTCTTGGTCCAATTTTGTCAAAAATGAATATTTTTAATTTTCCAACGTTTATTATTTTATTACTAATTTGCTCATTTTTGACTTATCAGAGACCACGCAAGAATAAAGAAAAATCTCACAACATTAACTCATACTATGAATGATTCTATCTTATTAGAAAAAAATTTACATTTGCCTGTATTGGAGGGGTTTGCAAATAGTTTTAAAAGTAATAAAGTTTTGGATCTTTCAAAAGTCTTACTTATTTGCGTTCAACATCTTTTTTTGACAACTCATTCACTGTTTTCTCTCCTTTTTGAATTTGGATTGCGGCCAGAAAACTTGTTTGTGATGGGAAAATGTTATTCAACTAGACCTGAAACGCTTAAACTCCTGAAAGAAGATGGAGTTGAAGTATCTCGCTTTTCAAACTTTTATGATAGCCATTTAGCTTTTGACGATTATTTTCAAAATAACCTTGAATTAGAAATACAATCTTTTCTAGATAAAAAAAACACAGAATTTAATAAAATTATTCTCTTAGATGAAGGGGGAAGTTTACTTTCTTTATTTAACAAGAAATATATTAATAAATATAGTTTTTCTGGTATCGAACAAACAAGCTCTGGATTTAATAAATTAAATAGTGAAAAAATCAACTTTCCTATAATTAATGTGGCTAGAAGTAAGGCGAAATTGATTTATGAAACACCATTAGTTATTGATTTGTGTGTAAATAGGTTGAAAAAACACATTTATAAAAGAGAGTCACAGATTAAAGATATTCTTGTTATAGGAAATGGTGTTATCGGTTCCTGCATGAAAAAAACTTTAAGGAATAGATTCAATATTAGAACTATAGATAATAAATATTATTTATCTATTGATAATTATGAAAATGAATTAATTTCTTTGTTACCAACTTGTGATGCTATTATTGGGTGTACAGGATCTTGTAGTATACCAAAACATTTGCATAAATATTTAAAAAGACCGAATTTTTTGGTTAGTGTCTCATCTTCGGACAGAGAGTTTGATGCTGTGGCTTTAAGAAAAAAAATCGAACCACGATCTAATTGTCATGAAGATCTTTGGATTGAAGGTTTGTGTCTTGTTAATAGCGGGTTTCCTTATCCATTTGATGGAAATTATGAAGAGATTGATCTTAAAGATTTTCAGCTTACAAGGGGACTTCTTTTAGCAGGAATTTTTCAGTCTTGTCTTGAAAAATATCAGGGAAATGGGTTTGTTGAGCTGAATAAAAAATTTCAACAAGAAATTGTCCAAAAATGGATAGAATACAAGAGTTAATTATCTTTGGCTGCTTTAGGTTAGCATTTCTATAATATCTATGTGACTTGGGTATTTTTTAATTAGATCTTCTTTTTCTCCCTTCATCCAGTCATTTGGAGTGAATCCAGGAGCAGTTATACAGCTGATTAGCGAGTAATCATGAGAATTCGAGGGTAAGGCTCCCATCCAAAATCCCTTTGGAACAACATGAAACACGCTTTCATTGATGCCTGATCCTAGAATGACTTCTGTTGTTTCACCCGTAGGAGAAAATTGATAGAGTTTTAAGGGACCACCAGCATGAAAAGCCCAAGCTTCATTCATTTTAATTTTATGAAAAATGCATTTTTCCTTTTTAGGAAGTAAATATAAAATGGAACTCATATAAGCTCTTGGTCCAGCATATTCACTGGGCAACGCAAAGTGAGGAATTTCTTCGGAATCCCAAAATGAAATTTTGTAATATCCACCTTCAGGATGGGGCTTAAGCCCATAATTCGAAATTATATTTTTAACAATCAATGATTTATCTTTTTGTGTTTAGAGGTTTATCACTTTTCAGTGAGAACTGGTGTCCATTCATACTCACCATCGATATTGATGTATAACCTTGTTTTACTAGATAGTCCATCTGTTCTCAAGTATAAAGAGCCTTTCGGTGCCTTACTGGTGGGAGGTCCTAGGCTAGAGAAAACTTTCACTTGTCCTGGAGATACTTCTAAACAACCAACTTTCAATGATCCTGTAATTTGAGGGCTAGCATTTTCTGAAATATTTGTATTTTTTGGGAAAGTGCAGCCACTTATTTTTAGTTCACCTTTACTGTTACCAGTAATTGTAGGGTTATTGTAGCAGTCTATAACACAAGAGCTTAGCTCGATTTTACCAATGCTTTCCATTATTATGGAGGCTCCTGAATCATTCGTAATTCTAGAGTTTGAAATTCTGGCTTCGGAATTTCCACCAAAGATCATCCCACCCAGAATAAGGCTAGAATCACACTCAAGAATAGCTCCCGAGTCAAGATGAAATGGACAATTAATAGACCCTGCTAACATGGCCATTTGACCACTAACATGCATTTCTTGCTCTTTACCCATCCCAATTCCAGCATTATACAAAAAAATCTGTGCTCCTCCGTAAGGATTATATATTCCTCCGTCTTGAGATTGATTGGGTAGGCCCGCATTAATGTCTTCAAACTCTAAAACTCCACCTTCAGCTCCATTCCAATAGGGTAGATAGCAAGTGTATCCATTAGTGACATTTAAAAGTGCATCGATGAAAGTGATGTGAGACGTTCCAGGTTTCTCGGAATATAAGATATAATCGGAGCTGTTCCATCTAATATTTCTTAAAATAACATGACCAGAAAGAGGAGGTATGTGAGTCCCTGTAATTTGAACGTCTCCTAAGTCTCCTAGGCCTGAAGACCCAACTATATTAATGCCGCTGTAAAAAGTGAGATTTTCTACATAATTTCCATTTTTTAACCAAACTGTAGCATTTCCTCCATTACTCATCGCAGCATCAATTGCAGCTTGAACGGAAGTGTAATCTCCTGATCCATCTGATGCTACTGTGTAATCTGTTACAGGACTATCAGTGTTTTTGCAAGTCATTCAATATCCTCATAATTTTATTTTGCGAAAGAATTTTTTAGAATAGCAATACTATTAAAAAACATATAAGAAAGCAAAATATCCTGATAAAAAGGTCGAAGAATTTCTTCCGGCAACAGTGAACCAAGACCCTCCTAAGACTCCCATTCTTGAGGAGAAATTGTATTCGATGAATGGAGCCAAACTAATCTGTGTAGAGGAGGGAAGCCCAACTGAAACTGCTTGATTGTATTTGTTGCTCCCAGAACGTCCTGAAAAAGTAGATTTTTTCTGGTGAGTGAGCAGAGCATCGAACCCCCAGCCCCACCTTTGACTTATGGAATATTCTGCTGAGAAAAAGGTGGCTAGAGTTTGGCCAGGATGTACGGTTCCATTTGTTTGAGTTCCTCCTCCATAAGTATTGTATCCTTTTACTTTAACGTTAGATGGAAATAGATAACTTAAACTCACTTTAAGAGATAAGAAGTGGTTTCCCGGGTAGAACAGCTTGTGAATGATCAAAAGAGGTCCAGTTTGAAATGCTCCTTGTCCTGTAGAATCTGTACCGAATTTTTTAGGGTCTAGTTTTTGATAACTCCCTGTTGGTAATGTTTCTTGTAGATCTATTCGAATATCTGGAACCCAGCTTCCTTTTATGTCATTAGCGATTTGAAATCCCAAAAGTAAAATGGTATCTTGCATTCTCGTAGCAGAAGCTCCTTTCTTGAAGTTCGAAATAAATGATGCAAGAATTTCCAGCCCAACTCTATCTGTAAACCCCAATTGGAAATCTAAAAATGGATTAATGAACCATTCATTAGCTTCCCCATTTAATCTCCAATGAGAATCGTATTCTCCATAGTTACTACCAATTGTAATCGATGGTTCAATAGCCGGGTGTCCCGGCAACATGTTTACTGGTGTAGGTGAAAGGAGAGGGCCTGTAAACCAAGGAATGTAGCTTATGTCGGGATGGTTCTCTAAATGATCATATGATCTTTTTTTACAATAGCATACTGAGTTGATCGTTAAAAAGAGGAGAACATAAAAAAACACAGAAGGGCAATTTTTTATTTGTCGAGACATCAAAATTCCTGAAATTGTCTTAAAAGACACGTTTCAAATCGTAAAGCTTTCATAAATAAATACAAGAGAAGCGATTCGTTGGTTACATGAAATTTGTTTGAATAAGCTCGACATATGTGTCCCATAACTCAAAGTCCACCTCCTTTCGCCTGATTTGCTTGATCAGCTGGTTCTGAATAGTTTGTAAGATGCGATTTTCTTGACTTTGTATAGGGGTAGATCGTTTTCTCTCATGAAAATTCTCGGACTCCAAAAAGGACTTTAGCATTTCTGACATTGTATCTATTGATTGAGATGTTTTTTCAAGGAGGTGTTCAACTTTTGAGCTTTCTTCCTGGGAAGGTTGAGGAGAGTGGTTGGTACTAGGTTTTCTAGAGTTTGAATTTCTAGGGGTTGGTGGAAAGCGCTTTGGACTTGTGGGGGAGACAACATAAGTTTGAATGAGCTCCTTGAGTTTTTCGGGGTCTTTTCGCTTTTTTTATCTTCAGCAGAAACTTTTTCCTTAGGAGTTCGGGGGCGGTATTTTCTAGCAAGCTTTTGGGGAGGCTTGTCTAAAATATGCTCTTGGATGAGATTGAGAACGTCTTCTGGGCTTTCCTTTTTCAGCTGTCCATAGGTGAAATGGTGCAGTCTTTTATTGCGGTAGGGTATATAGGGGCAGAGATCAGACTCTTTTTGTGCTTTTACCTTATCCATGGCTCTTTCAATAACCTTTTCTAGTTCTTCAGCGATGTCATGTGAAATGACAGAAGATTTGGATCGCCTGGGAGAGTAACTCTTAGGATTTTGATTAATGACATTTTCTTTAATAAGTTCAGCGAGTTTTTTCTGGTCTGTTTTCTGTAAGCGAAAAAATAGCTCCTCCGATAGAGACCCATCTCCATAAGGAATGTATTGAGAAAGATCGGATTCTTTCAGAACTCCAGCGATCTTCATAGTTTCTTCAGTGGTCTCAGTCAACTCTGTCTTGAAAGATTCGGCAAAATCTGGACTTAATACAGTGTTGCTCATAATTTAATCCTTTTATTTATAAAGACTTTGATTTTAATGCTGTTGCTTGAAGCCGTTTGAGAGGCTCGAAAGAAGAGTAATACAGGATAAATGCTAAAGCACTTAAGCTTCCTGAAAATATTACAATGACAGCTTCTCTGCTAATCGAAATTGAGGGATTGATTTCAACGAGGTATTGATAGATTAAGTGTCCAATGATCCCTAAAGACACCAAATTTAATGCGGATCTAAGAGATAGGATTTTTGGAAGACTGAAGTCCTCAAGAGCCTCGTGGAAAAATCTTTCAACCTTTGAGTCTTTCTGCTCGATTTCTATGCCTTTTGAAATGATTACGGATTTTATTTTGTCGATTTTTAGGAAAGCTAGAAAATCTTTGAAGAAAAAATATAGGGAAATAGACAAAAGAATGGGTGCTGCGATTTTGTAATGTTCTATCTGAGCGGGCTTCCAGCTAAACAAAACTGTTATCACGCTTACCTGCATAAGCATGGCAACCATATCCCTTTTTCTCCCGTATTTGTTTATGGAGAAGTAATCATTTATCAAGTCTTTGTGGTTTTTCAGCTTCACTTTATTTCTTATTCTCCATGAGATTTGTTAAGAATTGCTCCTAGTTTTTTTTCTTTTTGTTGATGCCAGCCAAGTGATGGAGGCAAGGAGCAAATATCCACCTGCGACAACTGGTCCCATAACCTTAATATCGATCTCCTTTTTCCAAATCCAACTTACAGATACCCCGAGCAAAATGGGAAGGGGATCTAAAAATCTTGATAACGTTAGAAGCTTTTTAGTTTCAGCCTGATAGGTAGGTTTTTCTGACGACATATTAAAGGACTCTTTAAATCAAAATCTAAATGTACTGAAAGTCGTTGAAGATTTCAAGGGCGCCTCCTAAAAATATTTTGACCTTTTTTGCTCAGGTATAAAAACAAAGAGCTTTTTGGCTGTATTGCGTAGGAGAGACAATTAGGATGTGCTTTGATTGAACCTCTGGATTTTTAAATTTTAGGAAAGAAAATCCCCCCTTTGTTATAGGGGAATCAAAGGGAGTAATCATGAAAAGTATCAGTTCAATATCAACGCTTTTGTTTTTTATCGTTTTAGCCGGGGGATTTGGGGTAGAGTATATCACTTATGAAAATAATCCTGAAGGACTTTGGGTGTTAGGGGTGGCATTTCTTGTCGCGATATACCTCTCATCAGCTGTTAAAATTGCAGACCAGTGGGATCGTGCTGTTGTTTTAAGGTTAGGGAATTTTCAGGGGCTAAAAGGGCCAGGGCTTTTTTTCATTGTTCCTTTGATCGATAGAATCACCGCTTGGATAGATACCCGAACTATTTCTACCTCTTTTAAAGCAGAAAAGACCCTGACTAAAGATACAGTTCCCGTCGATGTCGATGCTGTGCTTTTTTGGAAAGTCATCGACCCTAAGAAAGCCGCTCTTGAAGTGGCTGAATATGAGAATGCTATAGGTTGGGCAGCCCAAACAGCTCTGAGGGATGTGATTGGAAAGACCGAGCTTTCAGATATGCTTGAAGGGAGAGAAAAGATAGACAAAGAGCTTTTAAAGCTCATTGATAATCGCACTGAGCCTTGGGGGATACAAGTGAGCTCTGTTGAAATTAAAGATGTTCTTATTCCTCAATCTCTTGAAAATGCGATGTCAATGCAAGCGCAGGCGGAGAGAGAGCGACAAGCGCGAGTCATCCTAGGAGACTCAGAAAGACAGATAGCGGAAAAGTTCAAAGAAGCTTCAATGACTTACGCCAGTTGCATATAAGGAATGAAATAACTACTTGAAAATGAGGTCCTTTTGGTTTAAATTTTTTGTTTTCAACCACAAAAAAAACGAAAAGGACCACAAAAATGGAAGAGAATGAAATCATTGA
>JBFWYS010000029.1:0-15319 GCA_050186175.1 Pseudobdellovibrionaceae bacterium | reverse complement strand
GGCGGAAACTATATCCATGAAGTTGATTTGAATCTTAGTCTTGGCCAAATACACAATTACAAAATGGGCAAAAAAAACCATACAGACATGATGGCTCTTGGTTCTTACAATCGCCTCTATAAAGATAAGATCCAAGTCGGAGTTCTTGCGGGTTTTGTAACTCTTCCAGATGCAAGCGACGACCACAAAATGTATGTCACTTTGATGGGAACTGGAACCTACAACCTTGATAGCGACTTAGATGAATCTATTTTTGCTACAGGCGGAATTGGTCTTGCTCCTGCTTTTGACAAAGACGATGGCGAATATAAGAGCGCATTTTCAATGTTTGTTGGCGGCGGAAAACGCTTTCAGCTTTTTGAGCACGTTCATTACAAGCCGGAAATAAGATTAGAAAAGCTCGGTGACATGGACATGGGTATTCGTATCGTGGTCCTCAATGTCTCTTTGATGTTCTAATTGGGTATTCTAGATGGCGGGGTCTGCAAAAGGGACGCTAAATACCTCTGTAGACTCTGAACAAATGTAAGGATCGAGTTCTCCTCGGTCCGCACTCAAGTCGCAGTACCGAGTCGTCGCTTTAAGCCAAAAATTCCAAGAAGTTCCTCTTTCCAAAATTTGCGGAGCTAATTTAAAAGAAGCTTCATTGTCCGTCACTAGATGCAAATAGGATTTTGTATCAGGCAGCTCGTATGTTCCTAAATTTCCTATTGCAAATGCATCGAAATAAACCGACCAAGACTTTGTATCCCCCAAAGTATTCCATCTAATTTTAATTTGTTCAGATTTTTCTACTGAACCTCCACGAACTGGAGCTTCGATCACGACAGAACGAGGCGCCTGGACTGAAAACATGAATACTTTTTCGTTGATTCGCATTTGGATCTTAACAACATCTGACTTCGGAAAAGAAACGCCTTCGGAGTAAAGAGTTCCATCGTTGCCTTCAATATTGACCTCGTTACATTGTATGTACTCGTCTTTTTTCAACTTAAGGAAGGAGTCGCTTTTGTAATTTGATTTTACTGAGGCTTTGCAAAGCAGTTTTTCAGCGTCTGCACTTGGAGTGACTATAATTCGCACTTCGGGACGCGCATCAGGTGCCGTTTCCTTCTTTTTTCCGCAAGCTGTGATGAGGACGATAGCCATAAGGAATAGTGCTAGGGCTTTAGTCATTTGCAACTCCATGTGTACTTATTCCCGTAGCAACTAAAGTAGTGGCTGACAAGATGGAACTGAGGATTTTGTTGGGAAAGGCATGGTCTTCGGTTTTTGCCTAGTGCATGCGTACTGACAATCGAGGGCTCTCGCCCTGAGCTCCCCTTCCTGACCGTCATCGTGACGGTCGGGCCTATTTTTTAAAATACAGCGAGAAGCACAGATCAACATATTGCAGAATGCACGGGCCACGTAAAAAAGAAACCCACATCCTATCGAAGATGTGGGTTTCACTAAACACTTCAAAAATAACTATTAATGAGTCTGCGAAAGAGCATGCCCCGTATACTGGGCCTTCAATCCGAAAGTAGTATCTTTCTGGAATTTGAAAACCTCTTTAGCGTTCTTGATGTCGAGTGCATTTACAAGCACTTGATCAACATGATCCACTAAGATGATCTTTAATTCTTTGAGAACTTCTTTTGGAATGTCTCGCAGATCTTTTTCATTTTCCTTTGGGCAAATCACAGTTTTGATTCCAGCACGATGGGCGGCGAGAACTTTTTCTTTAAGTCCGCCGATTGCCCAGGCTTTTCCGCGAAGGGAGACTTCACCTGTCATTGCCACTGTTGCTTTGACTGGGATTTTTGTGATCGCAGAAACGATTGATGTCGTAATCGCAAGTCCCGCAGATGGTCCATCTTTTGGCGTCGCACCTTCTGGAACGTGGATATGAACATCAATGTCCTGGAAGAATTCTTTATCGAATCCAAAGAGAGGACCACGTGAGCGTACATAGCTTAGCGCTGCCGTACAAGACTCCTTCATGACATCTCCCAATTGACCCGTGATTGTGAATTTTCCTTTTCCAGGAACCACACTCACTTCAATCGCTAAAAGATCTCCGCCCACTTCAGTCCATGCAAGACCGTTCGTCATGCCGACTTCATTTTGAGTTTCAATTTTTCCGAATTTATATTTATGCGGACCTAAAAGCTCGACGAGTTTTTTAGGTGTTACAGAGTAACTAGTAATTTTAGTAGTTTTTGCTTTTTTCTTGGTTGCAGCCTTTTTAGTTGAGCCATCATCAGCTGAGAAGTCTGCTTTTACCAAATCACGAGCTACTTTTCTGCAAACGTTTGCAACTTGTCTTTCTAAGTTACGAACTCCTGCCTCTTTTGTGTAATAACGAATTACGTCGTAAAGAGCCGAATCTTGAATAGACACCTTTCTGTCTTTAAGACCATGCATTTCAATTTGCTTCGGGACTAGATAAGTTTTTGCAATATTAAATTTCTCTTGCTCGATGTAACCTTCGAGACCGATAACTTCCATACGGTCCAAAAGCGGTCTCGGAATCGAGTGTAAACTATTCGCGGTGGCAACAAACATCACTTTTGAAAGATCGTATTCAAGTTCTAAATAATGATCTTGGAAAGCGTGATTTTGTTCTGGATCTAAAACCTCAAGCATAGCTGAAGCTGGGTCTCCACGGAAATCGTTGGCCATCTTATCGATCTCGTCTAGTAACAAGAGCGGATTTCCTTTGTCGACTTTGCGAAGCGCTTGCAAAATTTTACCCGGCATCGCTCCGACATAAGTTTTTCGGTGCCCACGAATTTCAGCTTCATCTCTCACTCCACCCAAAGAAATTCTTGCAAATGGTCTGTTCAGAGAACGGGCAATTGATCTTGCCAAAGATGTCTTACCAACCCCTGGAGGACCGACCAGACATAAGATTGGGCCTTTAAGATCTTTTGAGAGAGAAAGAACAGAAAGATATTCGATAATTCTTTCTTTTACTTTCTCTAGTCCCCAATGATCTTCATCAAGAACTTCTTCTGCAAAACGGACGTCATGCTTTTCTTCCATGTACTCAGCCCAAGGCAATGAGAGAACCCAGTCGATATAGTTTCTAACGACTGTTGCCTCCGCGCTCATTGGCGACATCATTTTTAATTTTTTGATTTCTTTGCGGACTTTGTCTTTAGCTTCCGCGGTCATCTTTTTCTTAGCGCATTTTTCTTCTAGATCTTGGAGCTCGGCTTGATAATCATCTTTTTCACCCAGCTCTTTTTGAATCGCCTGCATCTGCTCGTTCAAATAGTACTCTTTTTGAGAGCGCTCCATTTGCTTTTTTACACGAGTGCGGATCTTCTTCTCAACCTCAAGGATCTCAATCTCGCCTGTCATCAAATTCAACAAGTGCTCAAGACGTTTTCCCGGATCAGAGATCTCGAGAACATGCTGTTTGTCCTCCAATTTCAGATTCAATTGAGCCACGATAATATCAGCCAGCTCGCCTGGATTTTCGATTGTCGAAACTCTCATTAAAATCTCAGGAGGAATACGTTTGTTTAATTTTACGTAAGTTTCAAAAGTCGATTTAACCGAACGGATCATGGCCTGTGTCTCTACGTGATTGGCCACTTCCTCGTGGATATCCTCGCAGGCAACCATAAAGAAATTATCGTTTGGAACAAAGTTTTTAATACGAACGCGTCTTTTACCTTCGACTAAGACTTTTACTGTCCCGTCTGGCAGTCTTAAAAGCTGGATAATCGTTCCTACGGTACCAACTTCAAAGATATCTTTTTGTTCAGGGTTATTCGTCTTGGCGTCTTTTTGAGCAGCTAAAACGATATCCGTCTGCTTGCTCATAGCATCTTCAAGAGCATTGATACTTTTCTCACGACCGACAAAAAGCGGCATCATCATGTGAGGAAAGATGATCAAATCTCTCAATGGTAAAAGTGGCAATTGGTGGGTAGATTTACCGGCGCCCTCGCTCATAACCTCTCCTTCCGTAGTAAAGGGTTGAGTCATTGGTCTAAGGACGCATTTTTAAAGTAAAGGGGTTAGTATTTAATCCCTTTACTTTCTAGGCAGATTCTGCTGAATCTCCAGCCTTGGAGTCTCCAGAGCTACCATCGCCCTCAGGTTTCAGAATCAACTTCGGACTTGCGCCTTCGTTGATTACCTTATCGTCGATTATAACTTCTTTAACTCGCGAGTTGCTAGGAATTTCATACATGATGTCCAGCATAGAACTTTCGAGTACTCCGCGTAATCCGCGAGCACCTGTTTTGCGCTTCAAGGCCATTTGTGCCACAGCATGAAGTGCTGGATCCGTAAACTTAAGTTCTACACCCTCATAACCAAAGAGTTTTTGGTATTGTTTTGTAAGTGCGTTTTTTGGACGTACTAAAATGTCCATTAAAGCTTCTTCATCAAGAGGGTCTAGGACGGCTGCAACCGGAAGACGTCCGATGAACTCTGGAATCAAACCAAATTTCACTAAATCGTCTGGCTCGACCTTGTGGAGCACATTGTCGTGGGCCTCGTCTTTTTCAGCCTGCGTACGAATGTCGGCACCGATTCCCAAAGATTTGTTGGTGATTCGATTTTCGATAATCTTTTCTAGACCTACGAAAGCTCCACCTACGATAAACAAAATATTTGTTGTATCGACTTGGATAAATTCCTGCTGCGGGTGTTTTCTTCCGCCCTTAGGAGGAAGATTTGCAACCGTCCCCTCTAAGATTTTGAGTAAGGCCTGTTGAACTCCCTCCCCACTCACGTCTCGGGTAATCGATGGATTTTCTGATTTTCTAGAAATTTTATCGATTTCGTCGACGTAGATCACACCTCTTTGAGCTTTTTCTACATCGTAGTCAGCAGCTTGAAGAAGATTTAGAACTACGTTCTCAACGTCTTCACCCACGTAACCAGCTTCAGTCAAAGTCGTGGCATCTGCCATTGCAAACGGAACGTTTAAAACTCGTGCAATTGTTTGAGCAAGAAGAGTTTTTCCTGAACCTGTTGGACCAATCAAAAGAATATTACTTTTTTGAAGTTCAACATCTTCCTTCTTTTTTCCGCCTGAATTAATTCGTTTATAGTGATTGTGGACCGCAACTGAGAGAGCTTTTTTGGCGCGAATTTGTCCAATTACATATTCGTCGAGGTAGCCTTTAATATCAGCTGGTTTTGGAACTTTAAACGTACCACGAACCGCATCTTCTTTATCTTTTTCTTCGTCGATAATGTCATTACAAAGATCGATACACTCGTCACAGATGTAGACACCAGGGCCGGCAATCAGTTTTTTTACTTCCTTTTGCCCTTTGCCACAAAAACTGCATCGAAGTGTCCCAAAAGATTCTCGTTCTCGGCTCATTTTCTTTCCTATCTACCTAAGCGGTTCTCTACTCTAACACCATCAAAACTAAGTTACCAACATCTCCTCCAACGGAGAGAGAATGTGATTATTTTTTAATGGAAGCCTTTCTAAACTCTACAATATGATCAATCAATCCAAAACTCTTTGCCTCAACCGTATCCATGAAATTATCGCGATCCATGGCTTTCGTCAGAATCTCATACTTTTGTTTGGTATGGTTTTCGTAGATCTTGGTGAGTTTTTCTTTCATTTTTAACATTTCTTTGGCGTGAATTTCGATATCACTCGCTTGTCCAGATATCCCCTGGATCAAAGGCTGGTGAATCATGATTCTCGAATGAGGCATCGAATATCTCTTTCCCGGGGTTCCCGCAGCCAGAAGCAACGAACCCATGCTTGCTGCCATTCCTAAACAGAATGTTGCAACGTCACACTTTACGAACTGCATAAGATCGTAAATCGCAAGCCCAGCAGAAACGCTTCCGCCCGGAGAATTGATGTAAAAGTGAATATCTTTTTCTGGGTTTTCCATCTCAAGGAATAAAAACTGCGCAATAATGCTATTGGCAACATCATCGGTCACCGGAGATCCCAAAATCACGATCCTGTCTTTGAGAAGTCGTGAATAAATATCGTAACTGCGTTCGCCTCTTGATGTTTGCTCTATTACAAATGGGACTAATGCCACTGCTGACCTCTTTCACTTGCTCGACCCGATGATGGAACTTTAGCTGTTCTTCTCAGGAATATACCTTAGAATCTCATCGGAATAATTCTATTAGACTTAATGGATCTTAAAATGCCTTGGACCTCTTCTCGTCGTGTGTTAATACACTTTCTCAAAATCCGTACGGACCTTAGTTGGTAACGCACGGGGCAAACCGACCTTTCGACAGTTTTTGGGGGCAAAATGAAAACAATAAAAATTGAGTTAAAAAATCTAAACATCACCGCCGAACCACAGGATGCGATAGTCGTTTTTGCGACAACGTCTGCTGGAAAAGCCGACAAATCCGGAAAAAAGGCAGATCCTAAAATTTCTGTGAAAAATGCAGGTCCTCAGGTCCAGGAATTTTTGAAAAACTCTCTTGCTGACGGATCAATTTCTGGAAAGTCCGGCGATGTTGTAACCTACCGTGAGGCAAAGATTTCTGGTGCCCGTCACTTGGTTGTTGTTGGAATGGGTGACGATAAAAAAATGGATCACGAGGCTGTTCGCCAATCTCTTCCTGGAGTTTTAGGTGCTCTTTCTGCTCTTAAAGCAAAAAAATCTACAATCGTTTTAGAAACATTGGCTCCAAGTAAATCTGATCTAGCAAGTTTCGTGAAAGCCGCTGCTGAAGGCGCTTTGCTCGGCAATTATTCTTTTGATGAGCTCAAATCTTCAGCGAAAAAAGAAAAGACTGAGGACACCATTTACTTAGCGGTTAAAACAGCTGCGGATGCAAAAGCAAAAAATGCTTTGGCAGAAGCCATTGTTCTTTCAGAATGTGTAAACTTCTCTCGCCGCCTTGGTGACATGCCAGGAAATTTAATGACTCCATCGATCTTGGCAGACGAAACAACAGCAGCTGCTAAGGGCACAAAAATTAAAGTCACGGTTTGGGACAAAGCTCGTATCAAAAAAGAAAAAATGGGCGGTCTCTTGGGTGTTTCTCAAGGAAGCGATCAAGAACCTCGTTTTATCGTGATGGAATACAATGGTGGTGCAAAATCTAAAAAGCCAGTGGCTTTCGTCGGAAAAGGCCTCACTTTTGATTGCGGTGGAATCAGCATTAAACCTTCAGCTGCCATGGAAGAAATGAAATACGACATGTGCGGTGGTGCGAATGTAATCGGCGCTGTTCTTGCCATTGCAAAAATGAAATTAAAAGTAAACGTCATCGGAATCGTTCCTGCTACTGAGAATTTGGTTAACGGCTCAGCTACAAAACCAGGTGACGTTCACACAGCTCGCAACGGAAAAACTTTCGAAGTGAACAATACAGATGCTGAAGGTCGTTTGATCTTAGCAGATGCTCTTTGCTACGCTTCCGAACAAAAACCACAATTGATCGTAGATGCTGCGACTTTGACAGGCGCAATGGTTGTGGCTCTCGGAAACATTCACACTGGATATTTCACTCGCAATGCTGCTCTTAAAAACAAAATTGAAAAAGCAGCGGCGATCTCTGGTGAGTGGGTTTGGAATATGCCTCTTACAGATTTCCACGTAAAAGATATGAAGGGAACATTTGCAGACCTCTCAAATATTTCTGCAAGCAAAGGCGCAGGAAGCGCAACTGCAGCGGCTTTCCTTGAGCAATTCGTAGATGCTGATATTCCGTGGGTGCACTTTGATATCGCTGGAACTGCATGGGCTGCGGGAAATCGTTTGAACTACTGCCCTAAAAAAGGTGCAAGCGGTGCGATGGTTCGTACATTTGTTGAAATCGCGAGAATGAGCTAGTAGATAAAATTATTTGTAATCTTTGAGGCCCTGCAGTTTGTATGGCCTTTTTTATTTCTAGAAGGCCAATTCACTTTTTGAATTCGACAGAAACTCTTTAAATCTTTTTTCGATCAAAGACATTTCTGCTTGCTCACTTCTAAGAGAGTTTTCAGGAACAAAAGAGAAACTTTGGTTAATGCGATAGTGGATGACCTTCATCATCTCGCTGTAATAGATCTTGTAAACGTCATCATAGGACATAATTTGAAATGGTGAACTGGCTACTCCATTCTTTGTAAAAACCATTTTCTTTTGGGTTTCGCGATCCGTTCCTAAATACACCATCGCGTGCCCACCATCACCAGCCTCGAAAACAATAAGATCTCCAAATTCCCAATCGGATTGGTCTGTGATCAACTGAAAATTCTTGAGAATGTCTGGCCATATCTTTCTCAAATAAAAAGGCAATGTTCTGGTCGCCTCGCTCGCAATTGCCGTCCCAAAGCAGTTCGCACGGAATGTTGAGTAGTCCGGCATCTTCCAAACATACTGCGATGCTGATTGCGAAAGTAATGTAGAAGCCTCGATTTCAGAATCAATTTGCAGGTCCGGATGGTGAATGTGCGTATACAACTGCTGCTTCAATACTGCTTTCTGATCTTGTCGTATCGTGACTCCATAACTCGGCATGAATTCATCGAATTTGACCAACATGAAATCGTAAAAAACCTGGCGTCTTTCTAGCGAGAGTAGATAGAAACATTTTCTTGAAATAGTTAATGTCCATTTTTCTTCGGAATTAATTCGCAAGCATTCAGCGCGACCTAAAATTTCGAGCTCTTCTCTTGAGAAACGTTCTCGATCGATAAGCATAGGGCCATCGAGATAATTCTCGACCATGTCATAGAGGCCTTCATTAATAATATTAGAGTCTTTTTGAAAATCTGCCCAGCTACCAGAAAGTGTGAAGACCTCGATTTCACGCGAATACAATGGTTGAGAAAAAGCTAAGATCATCAAAATGCAGAATTTCATCCCTCAACATTAGCAGTGGATTTTTTCTGTAAACAAGTTATAACTCGAACTAGCTAGAAGCGAAATCACACTTCTTTTTAATTTCAAGTTTTTTAATTTCTGGCCTCTCTAAGAGACCATTTATCTTTCCTTTTAACCCTTCGATAGGACAGCAGTCTTCCATGATTTCTTCAATTTTACTTTTCAATTGAGCGTCTGTGAGAGGCTTTGAGAACATTCGATTCTCTGAAAGAAAATACTCCAAAGATCCGTCTGAATTCTTTCTACATGGATTTGACTTACAAAGTTCTTCTGCCCTTGCGTGGCTATTCCGAATTCCCTGAATTTGGCCAGGTATAGAAACAATGGTTTCCTGGAGAGGAGAAATTAGGGCTTTTTCGCCAGTACTATTGCCTGCTTCCTTTCCGGCGAAATCAGGAAAGTCCTTCTCAGTCATCCCAGCAGGATTAGTATTGTAATATCCAATTCTTGAGAACGTGTTTGAAGAATTACTATGCTGAAAGACGATTTTCCTTCGAACTCCTGAGCTTGGATTTACTATTGTGGCCCAATAGTTGTGAAAAGGAACAGGTGATTTTCTATCCGGCAACAGCGTCGTTGCATCATAATGCATGACCTGGCCCGTCTTATCTAAAATATAAAACTCAGCCTTTTTCCCATTTGTGATACCATAATCTCCAGAATCACTATTTATCAAACTAAGATTAGAATAAAGAGTCCACGATTTATCCAGCGTCTTAGTACAAGCATATTCTTGTTTAAAGATAATACTCGATTCAGCGGCCCGTGATGCTTGATTTGGTGTAGGCATTGTCACATCAAGTTGGCCGTCTTCTGCATAAGAAAAAATGCAGCCAAAAGTAATGAATATCACTCCGAGAGAATGCTTCATAATAACTCCTAAAATTTATTGCTGAGTCCACTCCATAAAGATTGGCTCACGAGAATACTTAATAAGCTCTTCTCGGGTCAGCCAAACCGCAGAGTCAGGTTTGCCTGTGCTTGCCATGCGGATGGATTTTAGATTCCACTTCTTTGGCCAGGCATCGAGAACTTTCGAGAAACGAATTTTTATGTCGCTATGAGATTGAAATGTGAACTCACCCTCTTTTGGAGTTTCGGCAAGAATCTCATTGTATGGAACCCAAAGCGGAGAGATGCGATTGATATCCGCAGAAACCTGACAGCCACCTGTGACTTCCATTTCTGGCATTTCACCATTGTAGGCCATTCCTTCTGCTTCAAACACGACTGTGACCTGATCGAATTTATCACAAGCAAAAGCTTTTTCACCTTCCACGCCCTTCACTACAAAGTGGCCTAGCTCAAAACCTAAATTTTTTCCTTCGCGAATAACTCGCGCACCACTTAAAAGTCTTCGCTTAGATGCAAGACTTAATGCATCTCCATCAAGTTCCGAAAAATCAAAAGTTTTTTGGATAGCCGCGGGATCTCGAGTCGTTTCAGGTGAATAGAATTTTTCCTTTGTGGAGATTGAGGCGAATTCTTTTCCACCTTTCCACGTCGAAAGCATCATTCCTACACCGATTGCCACGGCCGAAGAAAAAATCGCGAAACCTTTTAAATGCTCTTGCATATCAAACTCCTACTATAGATTATCGGCAATTCCTGAGAGAGTTTGAATTTTTTTGAGACACAGACCAAAGGCTTGCTAGTCGGAAGTCGAAAAACAAGTCAGCTTAGCACTCTTTTCAATTTCGGTTATGGAATCCGGATCCATTCACTACCTAAATAGCGATCTTCAATTACAGCGATTGATCTTCCAATATCGTTTTCAAATACGACGAAACAAATTTTTGAAGTCCATCTTTGGTAGCGAGACTCTCACCTTCATAAACGGAGTCCAAAATAGCATGTGTGCCGTTGAGAACCGCACTCGTCGCCGGATATCCCCAACTTTCTGGAACAGAGTTATAGGGATATTCCAAGAATCCATCGTTAGAAACGTAAACTGGGAAAAACATCGTGTCCCACAGCCACGTTGCCAAAGTACGGAAGAAGTTGCCCTCCGACATCGCGATAGATCGAGATGGAATTCCCAATAACTGATAAAACGGAACTTCTTTTGGTATATCCGCTTTTCGCTTTTCAAAGTAAGCATTCAAGAACTCGGTCGATTGAGTCCTGAGACTCTCCCGTAAATCTGTGAAAGGAAGTCCCGTCTTTTTGGCTTCTTTTGTTAGAAATGGTTTTGCGATTGTAAAATAGAAAGGACGCAAGATCCAATCTGCCAAGAAAGAACCTCTTACGGTCCCAGAAATTCCAACAAAAGCTTTCACATTGTTGAGAGAAATGCCCTGCTGCTTGGCTTTGATCAAGGCCGCCAAAATCTCGGGAACGCCTTTGCTTGCACCCATCATAATGATAGATCTTCCAGATTTCAGCTCGGACTTAAGGTGCTTCAAAATATCATTGGAGTTGCGATTGAGATCGTTCAGCGAGTTCATCTCGAGCTGAACCACATCCACGCCGCCCTTTTTCATGGCGTAGATCATCGCCTGCACGTGACTGCTTTTGGGATCTTCCATGTATCCAGGAGCAATTAACACCCGAACTTTATCAAAACGCGGACCAAAGAATTCTTTTTTGTCTTCTGTATGAAAATTTCTTTTTAAGTTACTCGCGAAAGCAACGTTCTTAGGGTCTTCCATAATGTACTCTTTGAAAACCAAAGAAGAGAAGAAAGGCCCGAATCTTTCCGTAATTTCTTTGTTTTCTTCACGAGTAAATTCGTCCTTTTTATTTCGCTCCCAATATTCAGCAGGCGTCATTGTCGCGTACTCAAAAGCGCCTTCTTCGGCCTGACGAATACTGTCTTTATCAGTCGGTCGTAGGGGATATTTAGACCAGTCAAAATCCTTGGATTCTATAGCAAAACTCTTGATGTCTTCACGTTCGGCCATAAGGTCGTGCAGCTGACGCCAATTTTTACAGTGAACCACAACCTGATTTCCTAAAACAGTTCCCTTATTCAGGTACTCGAGCGGAATCGCCATCACTTTTCTGGAGTAAAGATACTTGGGATTCCAATAAAATAGGTATCCTTTGTACCATTTCTTCCGGTCGGCAATACACTTTAAGAAAGTGTTGTTCCGTGCGATCAAATAATTTCCGGTAGTGGAGATTTCTTCTTTGTCAGCAGCCGCATGCCCAACGCTTCCTGCGAAGACACACAGACCTAATGCCATCCCTAATAGTCTGCTTATGTGAGAATTCATTTCTTACATTCCTTGGTGCAAATTTTCTTCTAACTCTTTTGAAATCATGACCTTGTTAAATTTAGAATCTTCCCATTGAGAAGCCGGAGTTACGATTCGTCTTTCCATTGGAATATTTCCGAGAAACCACTTCTTCCAGAAGCTGATCAACTCAGGATCTGGATTTTTTTCGACAAGGTCTCGGATCTTTTCTATTTTCCCCGCTTCTGTCTGAAAGGCGTTTAAGTAGATTTCGTAAACAAATTTTGAGCAGTACTGACGAGTCTTAGAATCAAAGTCGAATCCCAAGTGATACGGAACGTTCAAGCGAGTATTAACCTCTTTATTAAGTCGATCTAACTGCTCACGCGTGAAGTTTACATCGGCCAGGCGATTCACAGACCAAAGATTGTTATAAGCTTTGTCTATATATCTACAGAGAGGAACAATTCGACTTACGGGCAAAGTGCTCTCCGCAACCGACCATTCATCTCCTTTTTTAACCACAACACCTACATGTGAAGTCCAAGACAAAGTCGATCTTGCAACCTTCTGAAAAAGCTCATTCTCAATGGCTATAAAAATCAAATCGCCTTCCTGAACAGACGAGCGAACCATTTCACAATCTGAATTTGCATAAAGAAAGAAAGGAAAAAGAAGCGATAAAAAGAAAAGAAATACGCTCTTCACAATGACCTCCCCCAAGGCTCTCGCGATGATCAAATAGACCGTTTTTATAAAGTTCTCAAGGATTTAAGGAATAGCCAACAAGAAAAAAGAGTTTATGCTCTAACCACAGACTGGATTTTGGTAGGCCTTGTAAGTCACTCCCATTTCCTGACCTTCGAGGGCAATTGCTAAAAGTCCTAACTTGGCCGACCAACCATAAACATTTTCGTGAGGACAACCCGCAAGATCTACAGCCAAATCCGAAACGCAAAGTCGTTTATAAACGGCCCCAGGGCTATTGAGACTCTCAGTGGCATCCTTTTCACCATGAGTTCGCAAGAAGCCGCCAGCCAATTCGCACCCCAACATATAGATGACAGGTTCTGCCGACACCCCTTCAGCTTGAACAATGGTCGGAATCCCTTCTTGAATTATGACTTCTTCAACATCTTTACCGCCCTTGGCGGCTTTCATCTTTTTCCTCGACTTATAGTTCCAGGATCGAACTTCATCTCCTGACGCCACCCGAATAACAGCTAAGCCGTAGGTTCCCGAATTATTCTTCACAAAGGCAAAAGGTGTTCTGGTAATTCCTCTTTTTTCGTACTCATTCTTTAAGTTTTCTAAAAACTCATCAACTTTCTTTGCAAGAAGCTCACGGCTCGCGTCGTCCGTGATCTCGAAGTGCTCAAAAATTTCTGTTTCAACTTTTAAAAGCCAGGGGTCAAATTGCGCCACATCCGCAAGCTCGTTTACAAGGTCATTATAGAGTTTAAAATAGCGGCTCTTTTTTCGTTGGTACCACCCCAGTTCACGAGGAGGATTCATAGGCAAAAAATTCTGTTCAGCCCACTCCACATTTGAATCTGAGAAATCATTGTTACTGATCACGATATCTGGAGAAAACTCTTTGTAAGCGGTCGAGTCTGCAAAAGCTGAAACAACTGTCAGCTCTTTACCTGTAGAACTTGTGACCCTTAGAGGAGTTTCTAATCTTTTTGGGATCCCAAGAAGGACCTCGCGCCCTGAACTTTCCATGAGCCACTTTAAAGTCGCAACGTTCTCCCAATAATAAGGATTATTGGTGTGCTCTTCAGTAACAAGCAAAACTTTTCTGGCCGCAGATCCGTAATGCATTTCAAAATAACGAGTCATCAGATCGATGGAGGTTTCTTTATCAGTGGGACAAATATTATTAAATCCTGCAGGAAAAATATTCGCATCAACGTTAGAAACTTTGTAACCGGCATCACGAATATCGTAACTAGAATAAATTGGATGCGGGACGCCCTTCGCCTTTTGAGAAAACCAAGCACAGACCTTGTCCTGATTAGCGAGAATCTGTTTGTGAATAATTTTTTGAGCACTCTGATTCAAATCTAAACTCATACAACTCTTTTCTTTGCCAAATACAAAGTCGAACCGACAACAGCTGCTGGAAACAAAACAAAGTTGAGTCCGGGTAGAAGGCTTGTCAAGGTGAGCACGCCCGCCAGACCAAAATATCCGGCAATATTTTTCTTAAAGAAGCCAAATCGCTCTTTAAAACCAAAGCCGATCACTTCATAACCATAATTTGCACTGTCATAAGCCACTATAAGCAATATACAAAAGGCAGCGATAATATTAAGCCCTGGGACAAATGAAAAAATCAGAAGGAACAATCCTAAAAATCCGAATACAATTGATTCCACAATCGAAACCCAAATCATTTTCAAATTAAATTTAATCCAAGAGATCAAAGTATGTTGCGGAGTTTTAATGGCTTTTACTTCGACTAAGGTTTTTTCTGCGAGCAATGAATAAAAAGGAGAAGCTACAATACGAGCAACAAGAAAGATAACGAACGTCATCATCAACAGAGCCCAAATCCAAGCGAAAACCTCGAGTAATACTGAGAAAAAAGAATTAAAAATTCCCCAGTCGACTAATACAGCTCCTGCCTTAGTGACCACCCAAGGGATAATATACTTCGCAAATGTGAGAATTCCAAATGAGAATAAAACTGAATAAATAATAAAGGGCCAAAAACAAAGCCACAAAGCTCTAGGCATTTTCGCGATCAAACTCAAACCACGAAACGGAATTGCGATTCCATAAAATAAATCACTCATAAATTTGGATCCTTTTGATTTTTCTCGATTTCTGGTGGAGGCTCTGGAGAAAGTTCAGGAATCGACATCGGCGGCGTAGGACTTATATCTAAAACTTTAAAATCACGTCTGAGACTTTGCAAATTTTGGGCCTCAAAGGTAAGAGGCGTTCTTTCAGCCCTTTGAACCAAAAAGCTTTCTGTTTCATTTTCTAACATTTTCGCAAACTTTACTATTTCTGCGTACTTTTCTTTCTCGGCAGAATCCGTAAAAACAAACCATCGTGCTTGTAGAGCCATCACGTTTTCGAGAACCAAATCCGCCATCGCATTTTGGCGATTATATAAATCACTTTTTGCAACGAATGGATCAATTCCAGTTTTTGGTTGTAAACCTGCCATAAAGTTCCACATTAACATGTAGTGATTCTGCAAAACTATGGCCGCCTGCCTAGAAGCATTAGCATCGTCCACGCCAATAGCCTCCGCGAGAAAATTTTGACTTCTCATAAATGTTTGACTGAGACGTTTAA
>JBFWYS010000028.1:0-15388 GCA_050186175.1 Pseudobdellovibrionaceae bacterium | reverse complement strand
CGAGAAATAGAATCACAGTACATGATCCAGTCTCATCACCGAGAGAATCGATCTTATCTTCAGAATAGACCAATCCGCACGCGACAAGCAGAGCTTCATCACCCATTGCTTTTCTAAGAACCGTTCCTGAACCTATGGATTTTACAAGACCGATTAACTGCTTGCCACCAGGGTTGGTCGAGGGCATTTCGCTGATGATTGATTGCTTTTCAAGTTCTATTATCTGTTTGATCATATCTGAGCTACATTCCATGGTCTCGCTCGACTCTGCAAAGCAATGTAAAGACAAAAACGTGAGGTAAATAAAAAGCATTAAACGCATGGTGGTACTCCTATATAGAGTATCGGTCGAATGCCTCAAAAAATGAATCCGGGTCTATATCAAGACGACACTCCGTCCTGCATTGTAAAATTCGCCAAAAAATCATGTTCATAAAAAAAGACATGTTTACTAACGAAATCCTAAGTAGCATCGTAGATAGGACACCCGAGACCACCATCAAAAAGGGATATATGCGAACAATCTTAAGACTGCCGATTCTTTTAATCATTATTTTATTTTCTCATTCAGCTTCGGCCTTTGATATTGGCTACAACGAGGCTTGGTACGGGTTCAATTATCGAACTAGTTTAACAAAAGATTTTGATCTTAATCTCATTCACAAGATTCATCGCGATATCAAATCTGCTGGCGGGGATGTGATCCGCATTTGGTTGTTTCCGCAACGAGACGGAATGATTTTAAATCAATACGCGCCTCAAACGGCTGGTATCGACCCGAAGATGCTTGAAAATATTGATCTCGCCATTAGATCTGCCAAACAATATAAACTCAAGATTTACATCACCTTCCTCGACGGAAATGCGATGCCCACTGAAAAAGGCGAAGTACGCAATTATTTTTACAATCTCCTCAACAACAAGTACGGAGAAACCGATGCGTTCTTAAAAAATGTCGCCACTCCGATTTTAAAAGTCATGGCGAAACATAAAAGTGCGATTTACGGTCTAGATTTGATGAATGAGATCCAGGCTCCTATGCACAACATGTACTGGGGATTTACCTTTGACAATTATACGGGACCTCGCAAATGGATGAAGAGAATGGTTCAATTCGTCAAGGCAGAGGCTCCTTGGTTGCAAGTGACTTCAAGTTCAGGATGGGGTTGGGGTGCAAAGGATCTAAAAAACGGACTCTTCTCTAATCTCGGTCTCGATTTTTACGATGTTCACGTTTACGACGACGACGGCGACATTCCTTTCATGTATGATATCTGCCGAATGGTTCGCGCTGAAAATATGCGAGTCATTCTTGGAGAATTCGGCCAAAAAACTCAGGTCGATGATGATCAGCTGCAATTGCGCGCAACCGAAAATTTCTTGAAGAACGCAAAGAGCGATTGTTTTTCAGGAGCCCTAGCTTGGCGCTTTGATATGAATGAAAAAACTTGGTCTTTTCAGAGAAAAGACGGAAGTTTTAGACCCGCCGTTGAAGTCATGAAGCGCTATTAAGAACTCTCTGCCTCTCATTTAAATATGTCAGTAAAAACTATTGGTGCAATTGATTGCGGCGAGATCCTTTGCCCTAACAACGACTAAATACAAAATCAGAAAATTAAAAAAGCAGAGCCTTTCGGACTCTGCTTTTTATTTTGTCTTCAACTAAGAAACTAGCGGCAGATGTACATATTGAAAATATACGATCCACGTTCGTTTTGACCTGTGTTTGGGTTTGTGCAGATAAAGTTTGGATCCCAGTAACGAGCTCCAAAACATTTTGTTCTTGAAGGATATTGATTACAGCGCATTCCGATTGGGCCACCATCTGGAGATGTGTCAGGACATTCTAAGCTAGTTCCCCATGGTTGATAGGGACCGCAAGCAGTTCCGTAGTCACTCCAACGTTTTGTTCTAGCGCTAATCTCCGACTCTTGAGCAAACGCAGTTGCTGATACTAATAAAGCGGCAGTAACAAGAAATTTAAACATTTTTGTTCCTTTCTAAAAGTGAACCTAGAATAAGCGGAGATTTTTAATCAATTCAACTGATGAAATTTTTGGGAAGACACAGCATGAGTTTTTCAGACCTTAAATAAATCGCAGTTAAACGTGACAATTTCTTCTGATGCTGTAGGAGTCGCTACTTTATGAAAATCCTCGATTACTTTTAGAAGAAGTTCATGGAGATGCTCATAGGCTTCAACTGATAGAGTGTAGACTCCAGTGAAATGCACGCCATTTGAGCCGCCTAAGTCTTGCGCTTTTAAAACGGCTTGTGTGCGCCAATGATGCAAATGAAGTGGCAAAAGCGGAGACGTTTTTGAAAGATGAATAGAGCTCTCGCCGAGTTTCCATAGCCCTGACTCCCGTTTTGCCAATCCCATTTTTTCGAGGCCTTCTAAATAGGAAAGTACTTTGTCCTCGGCTACTTTTAATCGCGATGCAATGGCTGGTACCGTTTGATAATTAGGAATGTCTAAAATCCGATGAAGAGCCGCCCACAACCACGAAGAAAAATAAAGTTCGCGATGCTCATCAAGGAGCCCCTGTTTTTTTTCCAATCGTTTACCAATATTTTGAGCCTGCTTCTGAAGAGAAGCCATTCGCGATTCGACTTTCGCCCTCCACTTCGGTGAGAGAGTTCGGGCATGATCAATGAGCGCCATAAAATAATCGCCTTCGAGCTCAGACAGATTTAAGAATTGAACAATGCCCCAGCCATGATCTGGAATTAGCTGAACTTTGCCGCTGAGAACTTGAGAAAGATACGAAGGTTGGCAGCCGGCTGCTTCTGCCAAACGAGATAAAATTCCGTACGGCGCCTCGGGATCTTCGAGGACCGCCCTTATGAACGTCTTATAACTCTTGTGATGCCAAATACTTACGGTCATCGATCCCCATCCACACGGAATAAATCTCTTTATATATTATAATAACTATCTTTCATTTTTAATAATAATCATATGGAACCTCCATCCAGTTTTTGCTAAAACCTATCTCATGCAATGCGTCACAAAACCCACAAGATCCCAGGAGGATTTATGAAAAAGATAATGATTTTAAATGTTTGCACTTTGGCTTTAGCTCTTACAGTGGTCCTTCCAACTCTCTCTCAAGCTTCTCAGGGCACGACTTGCCAGGTCGTTTTTGATGATCAATCACCGGCTGAGCAGCAACAGATTCGCGATGAAAACAGCCTGATAGTAGACGAGCTCAGAGCTTCAATCGATGCCATCGACCATATCGGCTTTGTCCAAAACCGCGCAAGAACGGCTCGCGAGCAAGCGCAAATTGATCAGCTAGGACAAAAACTTAGCTACTGCCACGATGGACATGGAGCTCGCCCTCGTCCAAACATGAACGTAGCGCCAGTTCGATGCTCAAAAAGCGATGACCGCGGAACTCGAATGGACAAGGTGGACCAACTCGAAAACCTCCTCACAAGCATCAGCGCTACAGCGTTCTACAGAAGCAAAGGTGCAAACCGAAATTTAACGGCTCAGGAAGCACAATTGGCAGCGGTCGTTGAAGCCCGCATTCTCGAGTGCACAAATCGTTAAAAACTTAGACACTTCGAAACCCTCCTGCTCGTATTATTACGGGCATGGGGTTTGCTGAAGTCTTAAGAAGACCATATGAAAGCAATTTTATTTTTCTCAGCAGTTTTAAGAGTTTTTGCGAGGCCCCTGAAGGCGGCTTTGGGCCTTTGTTTACTGACGTCGATTGCGCAAGCAGAATCACCAAAAAGGACTGTTCAACCGACGCCACATTTTAAAATTCAGGGTTCCGAGCAATTCTCCAAACTTCGCAACTCACCTGACTTTAAAAAATTGAATCTTAAAAATCCCGGTATTTCAAGAATGGGCGGAAGCACAACCGGCGGGGGATGCTTCCTCTTAAATCCACAAACGCACAGATACGAACTCATCGATATCATGAATACCAACCTCCGCTCCTCCCCTGGCGATCAAATCCCAAGCAGTTGGAAAATCAATCTTTCTAGTCCGAAACCTTACGACATCCGTGGCCTTCGCTCATGGCAACTGGCAATTAAAACCGTACAAAAATGGAATCCGCAAACGAACTCTCAAGGCAATTCTCATGTCTATTACGATTCTCTAGTCGCTCGAGCTTTGGTCGCAGCACTGAACTCTCTGCGAGTTATTGGCGTCCTTCAAGATACTCAACGAGAAGGCGAAATCGTCTGCGACGTCTACAAACATCTTGGTTCCGAGATTAACGCGGCCGGAGTTTATGTTGATGTCTATGGACTCGCGATTTTACCGTTTTTTAATCAGCTTTCTCTCGAGCAACAAGCCGCCTTTTGGATTCACGAAGCTGCACGCTTCATTCAAATTGATATGAACCGAGATCAAAACTTAGAGAATCAGTGGGTGCTTGATCTAACAAAATTCGTGGTTCTCAATTCCCCGCAAGGAAATTTCGAAACTCTCGATTTCCAATTTTTAGCTGCTCAATTAGATGAGGCCAAGACATATATCAGGCAACTCGCAGAAGAGAAACGAGCTCTCTGCCAAGATCTCACTCGTTTGTTCAATCAGAGCATTATGATTTCATTTGCTGGCGGCTTGCAAGAATCCAAAAATCAAATCTGCGGACAAGCCCTTGGCATAAAGGACTCAAAAATCATTAGCGAAATCTTAAATCAAATTTCTGAGCGCATCGAACAAATGAGACTGACTGCTTTTCAATCAAACCGACCCGATCTTGATCGTCTCGCCAACACAGCTTACGACCTTTACAGACCGGTGAGCGATTCCCGATATCAATTCGTGAAGAACCAATCTTTCCTTGCTCTAAAATTGCTAAATGAACATCCCCTCACCCAAAGTTTAAGCAACCAATTCCGCACGATTAATAGGTAACAGTTACCCAAACATAAAAAAAGCCGGTCCTTCAACCGGCTTCTTAAGAAATATTATTCTAAGCTCTCAGCGCTTACGGAAAAAATCCGCCGCCATCGCCACCGCCGCCGGGTCCTGTGCCACTGTCAACTTGACCTGGTCGGCAAGTCGAAAGTTTTTCTCCAGCAGCCGAGAAGATCTGGGTCTTATCAGAAAATTCGATGTATCCAACTTTGTACCCGCCAAGAGTGCGGTTGATCGCCAAACGACCTTTACCAACTGGAGTTAGAGTTAAATTTTCTTTTGTGAACTTGTTGGCGCTCTGATTGTAGATTTGTGCCCGAGCCCAAGTGTCGCCTGGTGAACCAACGAGATAGATCCAAAGTTTGTTGTTTTTAAATGAACAAACCATGCCGCTCTTTTCATATGGCCCGTCGTAAGGGGCTGTCCAACCTTCGGTGGCCAAGGCAGGAACCGCAAACAACGAAATAACAAGAACAAGTGATTTCATGTGGAACTCCTTTAAAAAGTTAGGGCACCATAGACGGAGAAAACAAGAACCGCAAGCGACTCCCATTTTGCTGCGGTTTTTTCCAAAACCATCCCTATGGCCTGTAAAAAGTCTATAAATCGGTCCAAAAGTAAAAGCTAACTTGCAGCAAAAAGTGAAAAAGCCGGATGTTTCCAACCGGCTTTCCTTACTCACACTTTACTAATTAAACTAGTGTTTGGTCTTTTTAGCAGGAGCTTTTTTTGCTGCTGGTGCCGATTCATCAGAATCCGCTTCCATCTCGGCCGTAGAACCTTCGCCTGAAGTCATCAAGGCTTTGCCGATTCCCTTAGATGTAAGAACTTTTGAACGAAGATCTTTCATCACTTCTGGATGATCTTTTAAGTATTGTTTTGCTTGATCACGGCCTTGGCCCATTCTCTCACCATTGTAAGAGTACCAAGCACCTGATTTTTCAACAAGGTCGATGGCAGTTGCGAGATCAAGAACATCGCCTTCTGCAGAAATTCCCTCACCGTACATCAAGTCGAACTCCACTTTTGCAAACGGAGGAGCCATTTTATTTTTTACTACTTTAACAGCAGTCCTGTTTCCGATCACATCTTCACCGTTTTTAAGCGCGCCAATACGACGAACATCCAAACGGACAGAAGCGTAGAACTTAAGAGCGTTACCGCCTGTTGTTGTCTCCGGATTTCCAAACATCACACCGATTTTCATACGGATTTGGTTAATGAAGATCACAAGAGTTTTGCTACGGTTGATCGCTCCAGTTAATTTTCTGAGAGCTTGTGACATCAAACGAGCTTGAAGACCCATATGACTGTCTCCCATGTCCCCTTCGATTTCCGCACGCGGAACCAAAGCGGCTACAGAGTCGACAACCAACACGTCGATCGCGCCTGAGCGAACGAGCGTCTCAGTAATTTCTAAAGCTTGCTCACCCGTGTCTGGTTGAGAGATCAAAAGATCTTCTGTATTCACGCCCAATTTACGAGCGTAAGAAACATCCAAAGCGTGTTCGGCATCAACGAATGCAACCACTCCGCCTTTTTTCTGAGCTTCAGCGATCGCGCTAAGAGCAAGAGTTGTTTTTCCAGAACTTTCTGGACCATAGATCTCAACGATACGACCGCGAGGCAATCCACCAATTCCAAGAGCGATATCCAAACTCAAAGCACCTGTTGAAATCACATCGACATCTTTAGAAAGTGATTCACCAGTTCCCAAACGCATGATTGAACCTTTACCAAACTGTTTCTCGATTGTTGAAACAGCAAGATCCAACGCCTTTGATTTCTCAGAAGAAGAAGCCGCTGTATTTGTATTTGTATTTGTATTTGTAGCCATTTTGTATCCTCCTTAAAGGATTTTCCCACTGGGAATAATTATTGTTTTTTTAAATTCTCGAGAAGCCACTCAAGAGCAAACTCGACGGAAGCCTTTTGGATCGTTTCGCGATCCCCGCCAAATTTCTTTTGAACAGCCTCTTCAGTTTGTGGACCAATGCAGGAAAACACAACGGTCCCCACTGGCTTCTCCACAGTCCCGCCTGACGGACCTGCAATCCCCGAAATCGCGAGGGCCCAATCACTTTTAAATTGCTTGCGCACTCCATGTGCCATTTGACGAGCGACTTGAGAACTCACAGCTCCGAATGCTTTGAGTGTCTCGCCCGAAACCGACAAAAGATCCTCTTTTGCCTGATAAGAATAACTAACCACAGACCCTGAAAAAACCTCCGAGACTCCTGGAATCTTCACAAATTCCCCAGAGAGTTGGCCTCCCGTGCAGCTCTCAGCAAAAGCAACCGACTGATTTCTTTTTTTGAGTTCTGCAAAAAGTTTTTCCGAAAGCTGCCCAGTCACTGGCATTTTACCATCCCGTTTCAATCTGCACTCCCAGGAGAGTGGTTCTTGCTAACAAGAGTTGTAAAATGATGTTGCCAATGATTCCTGCTAAAACATCGTCTGCCATGACGCCTGCTCCACCAGGAACTTTCTTATCTAAATATCCTATCGGAAAGGGTTTCAGAATGTCCAGAAAACGAAATATTAAAAACCCGCAAACAAAGGCCTGCCAAGTCATTGGAAGCATCGCCATGGTAATTAAAATACCGGCGACCTCATCAATAACAATAGAGCCGTCATCGTGCGATTTGTGAACTTCTTCATAAATTGAACTGGCAACTAGACCTAAGACGACAATGATTCCAGTAATAACGAGATACGGAATAGCGCCCGCTTGATTGATAAGCCAAACAAGCGGAAGACTTGCCGCAGTTGCTAGGGTTCCCGGAGCTTTTGGAGCTTTTCCGACGTAAGCTCCAGTTGCAATGAAGTCAGCGCACTTGTTGATGAAACTCATTCAAACTGTTTCTGCCCCGCCATCAATTATGTCAAAATAAAGTGCCTTGCCCTGTGGCGTTACTTTTCATCAAAATGAAAGTACAAAAAGTCGAATTCCGAATCTTGAAAACGTTGCTTTGCGTTGCATAGGATCGAAGTCTCTTCGAGGAGTTTTTAATGTCTCAAAATCTCTGGTTTAAAAAGAAAAGTTACGGGTGGGGATGGACTCCGGCTTCTTGGCAAGGATGGGTTGCAACTTTTATTTACACACTTTTAGTAATTGGTTACCCCCTCCTCGGCGAATTTGGTTTTCTCAAATATGAAGGCTCTCTTTTTACAGTTTTGCTTTTGATCTCCACAGTGGCATTTATCGTTCTTTGTTACAAAAAGGGAGAGAAGCCTTCTTGGAGCTGGGGTCCGAAAAACTAATTTTATCGGGAGCGAAAATGAGCCGCAGCGCAAAAGATGTCGTGATTAAATTGCTCGCAATTCGTGATCACTCTGAAGCCGAACTTCGCACGAAACTTGAACAGCGCGACTTTACTCCTGACGAGATCGAAGCGGCCCTCGATTTCGGAAGAAAATCAAAGTTGCTGGCTCCTCCCGATGCTCTTTCTGAGCGAATCGCTGAAAATCTTCACCGCGCTTCAAAAGGAATCGAGTACATTAATCAATACCTCGAAAAAAAGGGGCTTTCCTCCGTTTCTTCGACTCCAGAGTTGGAATTAGAGAAAGCTCTTGTTATTCTACGTTCTCAAAATCCCGATGAGTTGTCGGGAGAAGAGAAAAAAAAGTGGCAAGGCAAAATGGCTCGCAAATTGGTTTCTCGCGGATTTTCTGAAGACGTGATTCGAAAGGTTATTTATGGGGACAACGAAATTTATGACTAGTGCTGAAGTTCGCTCTCGCTTTATCGAGTATTTTAAAAAAAATGCTCATCAACATGTCGCCTCTTCATCTTTGATTCCTGAAAATGACCCGACTCTATTGTTTTGTAATGCGGGAATGAATCAATTTAAAAATGCATTCCTGGGTCTTGAAAAGCGCGACTACTCTCGCGCAGTGACTTCACAAAAGTGCGTCCGTGCGGGCGGAAAACATAACGACTTGGACAACGTTGGATTCACAGCTCGTCACCATACGTTTTTCGAAATGCTTGGGAATTTTTCTTTTGGTGATTACTTCAAGAAAGATGCCATTCACTTTGCTTGGGATTTTTTGACAAACGATTTAAAAATTCAAAAAGACAAACTTTATGTAACGGTTTTCACAACTGATGATGAAGCCGCAGATATTTGGCACAAACAAGAAGGCGTTCCAAAAGAAAGAATTTTCCGTTTCGGTGAAAAGGAAAATTTCTGGCGAATGGGTGACACAGGTCCTTGCGGACCTTGCTCTGAAATCTTTTATGATCACGGCCCAGATGCAGGTAAAGAGTCCGATCCTTACAAAGGAATCGCGGCTGGAGAAGATCGCTTTGTAGAAATTTGGAATCTGGTTTTTATGCAGTTTTATGAAAAGTCTCCTGGAGTGATGGAGCCTCTTCCAAAACCTTCTGTTGATACGGGTTCAGGACTTGAGCGTGTCGTTGCAGCGATGCAAGGAACGCCCAACAATTATAATACAGATTTATTTCGTCCGATGATTGAAAAGGCATGTTCGATTGCAGGTCTTGATTTTGAAAAACTGTTAGCCGAAGAAAAATCAAAGAAAGGTTTGGTCGAAAAGCTTGCTGCTCTCCGTGTGCTTGCAGATCACACTCGTGCGTGCAGTTTCTTGATTGCCGATGGTGCCCTTCCGTCGAATGAAGGTCGCGGTTATGTACTCCGCCGAATTATGCGAAGAGCAATTCGTTATGGCCGTAAGCTTTCTGAGAAGCAGTCTTTCTTGGTGTCAATGGCCGATGTTTTAATTGGCCAGATGGCCGATGTTTATCCTGAACTCAAACAACGCTCTGGAATTATTTTGCAAACGATTCGCGATGAAGAAACTCGCTTCTTGCAAACTCTTGATCAGGGAACTCAGATCTTGAACGAGCAACTAAACGCGCTGAAAAATAAAACCGTTCCCGGTGATGTGATTTTTAAACTTTACGACACTTACGGCTTCCCGGTGGATCTTACAAAATTGATGGCCGCAGAAAAAGGCTTTGAAGTTGATGAGACGGGGTTCGAAAAGAAAATGGACGAGGCTCGCGAAAAAGCGAAGTCTTCTTGGAAGGGCAAAGCAATTTCTTCGGATGCGGGACACTTGGTTCAGTTTTCAAGCGAGCTTCACAAAAAATCGGGCGTAACACATTTTACAGGCTACGAACAAGTCGACGACAAAGGTAAAGTGATCGCTCTTTCTACAGGTTCGGCTGTTGCAAGCTCTTTGGCTGCCGGACAATCTGGAATTTTGGTCACAGACAAAACTCCCTTCTACGCAGAAGGCGGAGGACAGGTTGGCGATAACGGAACTTTCAAAACTTCTGGAGCTGCTGGACAGATCGTGACTTGCAACAAACAAAACGAGGTCTTTTTGCATTCGGTGGTTGTTGAATCTGGGACGCTAAAAGTGGGCGACGCAATTGAATTGCAAGTCACGGATAGCGATCGAAGAAATACAGCGTCTAATCACTCTGCCACTCACTTAATGCATTCGGCACTTCGTAAAGTTTTGGGTCCACACGTAACTCAAGCAGGTTCCCTTGTCGATACCACTCGCACGCGATTCGACTTTACTCATAACAAACCCCTTTCAAGCGAAGAGATTGCTAAAATTGAAGAGCTTGTGAATCATGAGATTTCTCTCGCTCACACTGTTGAGCCTGCACTCAAAAGTTATAAACAGGCGGTGCAAGACGGCGCCATGGCTCTTTTCGGTGAAAAATATGGAGATGAAGTTCGCGTGATTCGCATGGGCGATTTTTCTACCGAACTTTGCGGAGGAACTCACGTTCGCAATACCGCTCAGATTCGTTTGTTCAAAGTCGTTTCTGAAAGTGGCGTAAGCGCTGGGGTTCGCCGTATCGAAGCGATCACCGGGGAGATAGCTATAAAGTATGCTCTCAAAAGTGTTCAAGAAGTTTTGAGCATTCGTAATAATTTGGGAATCGCTGAAGGCTGGCAGTCTTATTTAGAATCGAATTCTGCGAGTCCGGTTCTTGATTGGATCGAAGGCAAAAAGTCTGAAATTAAAACTCTAGACCGCGAGATTAAAAAACTAAAAGGCGGTCAGATTAATATCGATGACCTAGTTTCTAAAGGCGAATCTTTCAAAGGAAAAGCGGGAGCAGGTCGTCTTGTCATGGCAGATCTCGCAATCGACGATCGTGATTTGCTCGCGCAAGTCGCAGATCAACTAAAAAATAAAGTGCAGTCAGGAATTATTGTGGTCGTCGGCCAAGGCGAATCCGCTCATCCGATTATTGTGTCTGTGACAAAAGATTTTTCAGGAGAATTTTCCGCAGGAAATGTTCTCAAAGAACTCGCACAAGAAATGGGTGGAAAAGGTGGAGGAAGACCGGACTTCGCGCAGGGCTCAGTGCCTCAGCGAGAAAAGTTAAAGTCCGCTTTCTCAAAAGCCCGCTCACTTGTTGGCTTAAATTAAATGCTTCCATCAATATATTTTTTCTCGGTCGGCTGACCTGGATGCCGCTAGTTGCGACAACATCTCCTTCGTTACTTATACTGGGTTTCCTTCCAGGGCTTAAACATGCTGTTGTCAACGACATCGAGACGGCGAGAACTATGGTGCCGAGCGCTCGAGTCTCTAGTTTTCTTTTCTGCATAGGGTTCGTGGACACCGTAGCCACCACTGCCGTAGCTGCTACTTGGGTGGCTTGTGTTTTCATTGTTACGTTTCCCCCATTGGGTACGCATAGGACGACCTGCTTTCTAAAGAACCTGAAGTTCGACAATAAGTTTGGGTCGCAGTTCCAAACCCTGAATTTTAAGAGCTCTTGATATTAAATAGACTCAAAGGTGCAAGCGCGGCTCTCTAAGTCCGAACTCACATGTGAAAGAAATCCCTTCAGCATGTCTGAATACTGACCACAAAGATCCACTTTTTTACCGCAACCATTTGCGATTTCTCCAAGCCTCACGTCACCGGCATCACCCGAAACGAGAGCATAAGCAGCCTGAACGTAAACCATCGTGCAGACCGTATCGGCCGGCAGCGATTCGTTTTCGTCGCAAACTGAAGCTGATGAGAAAATTGCCTTCACTTCGTTTAACTCCGAATCTGAGAGACAATAGTTCTTTCCGTTTTGGGCAGAAATCACTCCCGAATTTAGATCTAAATTTAAATCGAGATCGGCATCGACTTTAGAGCCAAATTCCAACCGACTGACCTGCTTCAAGTCTACTTTCGAAGCCACCGTGGGCGAATCTGTACTTGTAGCGTCTGTTTGCCTTGGTTTCGGTACTCCACAATTTTGGAATGTAACAACCAAAAAAGTGAACGCAAGAAGTACTGAGGCTTTACGGACTATTTGACGTAACGACATAATTCCCCTCTCACCAGGTCAAATGAAACACAAACTTCATTAACGAAGTCACGGTTTCGATTTTCCCCTAACCAACTACAGAAGCAATCTCAGTGCCGAGTCTAAAGCTCTATAGACAATTTCGGCGCAGAAGTCTTTGACAGTGTCTAGCTGCACGCCAGTCAAATTCCTACCAATGTATCGGCAAGATACGGTCGAGTCTTAATGCAACTCTCTCGAAATCTCAGAATGAGACGACCTACGAATTTGTATAAGATGTCTCCCAATGAGACTTGTTCAAGTGTCCAAAGCCGTGAAACGGCTCTTTTTTGCCAGTTTGACAGGGCCTTCTCATTTTGATCCATTAATGCCCTTTTAAAGCCAGTCTCTGAAGGCAGATGTTTTGCAAATTGAGAAACTCGAAGGTTATTCATAATTTTTAGAGGAAGGATTTACTTATGAAACTCTTAAGCGGATTTATTTCAGTATCAATTTTGTTGGCAGGATTCTCGGCTTTTGCTGAGCCAACCGTACCTGAAGCCATCGAGAAAATTGTCAAATTTATTAAGCACGAAGACGCCAACGGGCGCTCTCTCTTGCATATTAAGCGATCTTACGAAAGCAACGATTGCGAAATGGAAAGTAACGTTTTTACTAAAGATCGTAGTTCTCTCGAGGGTTATTTAATGTCAGTCGTAAATAACGCCGACAAAGCCGCGACATTTATCTTAGATAACAAAAGCGAGATCACGGAACTGAGCGAAAATGGAGGCCGCAGCCTTAAAATCGTAGCAAAACATTCCGTTCTGAAAAAATCTTTTAGTCTGACGTTAGAAAACTACGGCTTTCTTGCTCTGGAAATAGACGATGGCCACCGCTCTATCCGTTGCACAAATCTTAAATTTAAGTAAAATTTAAGATTTGTTTCGGTCTCAGTTTCTAAGTTACATTGTCAGATATAGCTCGGGCCCGCTCTAAGGCCCGAGAATTTATCGAAGCTCTGCCTGAATCGCTGCCTTTAAAGCCTCATAACTAATATCTTCTTGGCGCTTTCCGTTGACGAAGAAAGTCGGAGTGGCATTAACCTGGAGTTTGTCTCCGTCTGCTGTATCTTGATCGATTTTCCATTTATGCTTCAGCATCAGTTTAGACTCTTCAAGCGTGTCTTCCTTTACACCTTGAGCCACCAAAAGCTTCTTAATATTTTCGGGTTTTGGAGTGCTGTGATCTCCCCACTCAGGCAAATTGTAGAAAAGATTTGAAAGACACTCCCAGTATTTTCCCTGCTCACGCGCTTCTTCTAAAGAAACCGCAGCCAAAAGAGAATGCGGATGGAACGTACGATAGCGAACAACGTAAAAAATTTTGCCTTCAAATTCTTTAACCAGGCCTTTAATAATTGGATCCATCATTCGGCACGCTTCACATTCTGGATCTAAGAACTCAACAAATTTTACGGGATAACTTGGATCCCCGATCGTCGGACTATGAGGCTTGATCAAATCTGACTCAGCTAGACCCGGAGCTTTTGCTAATTCGGCTGTTTTTTCATTTTTGTAGAATTTAGCAACAACAACAAATCCGACAATTGCGATCGCTGCCACAACACCCAAGAAGACCTTATTATTTTTCAAGCTGACATCCTTTCTTGCACAATCCAAACCACGCAAGTCCCGATAAAATTATAAAACTGGTCAAGGACATCAATGGAATCGTGATAAATCCTAACCATTCAATTTGTTTCGTCGTACATGAGGCTCCCTGTTTACAAGGAGAAATGCTCTCTGGAATTATTCCGTAATAAAGCAAATTGTGAAAAATCGCCAAAGCCAATCCCACCAAAATCAAACCGATCGCATAACGAAAAGAGTCTCGACCCGTCTTTGCGATTCCCACGCCAAAAATAATTATCAAAGGATAAAGTGCAATTCGTTGATACCAGCAGAGATCACAAGGAGGGAGTTTCATCACCTCACTGAAAAATAAACCACCCACTGTACCTGCGACAGCAATCAAAAATGAAATCTTGAGAGCCAAATCCGAATTCATTCCAAAAGCTTAGTATGTAAATATCCGAAATTCTACATGTTTAAGAATCCACTTAGGTCATGCCCCGCGGCGCCAGGCGGTGGGTTGCCTTTTTAAGGAAAGTAACTCAAACTATTGAAATTAATGGAAGAAAAGAGTCGATTTACCATTCGCGAATTTGATCCTCAAGGTCCGAACTCAAGTGCGGATTGGCAGGCCATTCAAAAACTATTGGCTGAGACTCCCCTCGCCACGGGAGCTGATATTTCGATCTTTCGAGCGGGTGACTATCATCAGGCTTTTCCAACTCTGCATTCTCATCCAAGGCGAATTTTACTGGCAGAAACGGCCGGAACTGTAATCGGCATTCTAGGATTTGAAATTCAAAATATTTGGCACAACCAACAGACATCTCGCTCTCTTTATTTAGCTGATGGCCGCATTCGTCGTGATTTTCAGGGTCGCGGAGTTATCGGTGAACTCCTCGAGTATTTAAAGCCAATTGCGAAGCAAGAAAATATCTCGCACGGGTACTTTTTGGTCACCGAGAACAACAATTCTATTCTTCGACTTCTTCAAAAATGGAAGAGTATGAAGATCGAAAAGATGACGAATTCACGATTTCTCGTTGGTGCGGTTCTCCTTCCACCACCGGCACAAACTGAAAAATTTGTCCCTTTCACACCCGATACTCGAGCGTTTAAAAGATACTGCGAAAAACTGAGTGCCTGCTTTTGGGCGCCTCAATATGAAATTTCAAAATTCGAATCCCTTGCCAAGAATAATTCGACCCTTACTTTTTTTGCCGACCCGCGAAGCCCCAACGAAATCGCGTTTGCGCTCTGGGACCAACATTCGTTTAAAAAAATCAGCAAAAAATTTACTGCCAAGGAATCAATCCTACGCAAGGCATGGAATTTTGCGGCCCCTTTGCTAAAGGCTCCCCTTTTCCCGGAGTCAGAACAAGCCTGGAGGCAAATGGAGATTTGTTTTGTGGATCCATCTTTAGTTAAAGACGAGAGAATTCCCTCGTTTGCCTATTCGTGGGCTCATAAACACAAGTCTCATTTTATTTCTTTTTACTCTCTTCAACATCTTGGTCGAGGATTTTACAAAACTGGTTTTCTTGGCTCGCAATTAAAATGGAATACAGGAATCGATTTTTA
>JBFWYS010000027.1:0-15425 GCA_050186175.1 Pseudobdellovibrionaceae bacterium | reverse complement strand
TTGAGTCGCGCCATTTCGAGATCACGATCCTCGGGTTGAAGAATCCAATCCACATAATTTGCCAATCCTGGGTCTGCCGAGAATGTTTTTTCCATAAAACTCACTTTCAAATCCAAAACGCTACACCAAAGAGGCTGGTTTGAGAAGCTTTGGCTTAACGCAAGGCCTCACTCGACTCGGCAGCTTGAATGCCTCCTATTTCTCAATGTACAAATAAGGAAGATACTTATTCATCGAGTGAGGCCATATGGGACTTCTTAAATCAGTAGGCAATTTTCTTTTTGGCAAAAACCCTGACATTTTTGATGAAAATGGAAGAGTCGTTCATAAATTGCCCGTAAAAAAATGGGAAGCCTGGCACAACCGCACAAAAACGGACCCTCAGTACAACTGGCGCAATCACACAGGCACAGCAGCTGGCGCAAAAACTCAGCAGAGTAAGTAATTTGCCTAAGCCTTAGCTCAAAGATTCAAGCGCCTGTTTTTTTGATGTGAATTTTCCTGAGAGTTGCTCTTCATAAAGTTTCTTTAAAAGATCTCCCATTTTTGGGCCCGTTTTATGACCCAATTGAATCAAATCAGCACCAGACACAAACGGTTCCGGGAGTTGAACGTCGTCTCCGAACTGTTTTTTTATTTTTCTTTCTAAGCCTGTATAAAAAGCAAAATCTTCGGGAGCGATGACCAGTGCAAAATGAAAAGCCTCGCGAATTCGCTTTTCCGATAGGATTTGGCATTGCTCTCCCCAGGATAGGTTTTGAACCTTCTGAGGATTTTTCAAGACATCATAGGCCAGTAGAAAAATCTTTTCCTCTTTTGACGGAAACTTCAAAGACTGCAAGGTTTTTTGGATGGCTGACAATTCAGTTATTAAAAACAAAGGAGTCAAAAAGCCAAGCCAATTCAAAAATGAGTCCACTTCAGGAAAACTAGAAAAAATCTTCTTTGCTTTGCTTTCAAAATCTGAAGGCCAAGAAAGATCCGGAAAAAGCAGATCGAAAATTTGATTCTCAATCATAAGTTTCAAAGATTTTTCTCGCTTTTGCCCCTTCCAAGTTTTGGTTAACTCTTCGCGAATTCGCTCTCGAGATACGGTGGTGATTTTGTCTTTTAAGTGAATTACGGCTTCAAGAGTTTTCTTTTCTAATGCAAAATCCAGTTGCCCCACAAAACGGAGAGCGCGAAGAATTCGCAAATGATCCTCAGAAAATCTCTCCTCAGGATTTCCAACAGTTTTAAGAATTCGATTTTGAATATCTTTTTGACCCTCAACGAAGTCTATGACCTGCTCTGTTTTTAAATCATAAAAAAGAGCATTCACCGTAAAATCTCTTCGCTTTGCATCCTCTTGGGGGTTGGAAAGAGTAACCGAATCAGGTCGCCGCCCATCACCGTAAGAACCATCACTTCGAAAGCTCGCAATTTCAAGCGATCCCCAGGCAAAAGGAATCATGATGATTCCGAACTGTTTACCCACCGGAATCGTTTTATCAAAAAGCTCTTCAATCTGATCGGGTGTCGCATCGGTGGCCACATCAAAATCGCCGATCGGCACTCCTAAAATAGCGTCACGCACGCACCCTCCCGCCAAATAAACGGTGTAGCCAGCGGAAGAAAGCTTATGATACACAGTCTCGACAGACGAGAAGTGAGGGTGTTTAATAAATTGATCTCGGAGAGATGTCATTGTGATTCATAATAGTACCAGGCTCGAACTTTCACAATCAGAACTAAGCGGACTTTTAAGTCCGCTCGCTTTTTCGCATATGGGCGTTGCTCCTCTTGATGAGGCTTTGTCTCTGCAATTCTATAAGAATTGGCTCTCTGAAGGATTGCACGGCTCTATGGAGTACTTGCAGAGACACGTCCCTCAAAAAGAAAATCCCGAGTTACTTTTAGCAAACGCTCAATCCGCTTTTGTCTTCGCCTTCCCCTACGCTCCTCACCCAGAGTCCGAAGGTTATCCATTTGAAGCATCTCGAGTCAGTCTCTATGCCCGAGGAAAAGATTATCATTTGTGGATTCGTGAGCGGCTGAAAAAAGGCATCGAGATTCTCCGTGAAAAATTTCCTGATGCGGGTTTCGCGTGTTTTACGGATTCGAGTCCGGTTTTAGAAAGAGATTTAGCTTACCGTGCTGGCCTCGGTTGGTTCGGGAAAAATGCATGTTTAATCCATCCGCAAAAAGGAAGTCTGTTTTTTATTGGGGAAATCTATTCGACATTAAAAATCGCCGACAAAACGACACCCGTTCACGATTTCTGCGGTACATGCACACGCTGTTTGGATGCTTGCCCAACGCAGGCTTTTATTGAACCAAGAAAACTAGACGCCACAAAGTGCATTTCATATTGGACGATCGAAAGCAAAGAAGTTCCTCCGTCTCCGCTCCGAGAGAACATCGGAGATTGGCTTTTCGGCTGTGACATCTGCCAAACAGTTTGTCCGTGGAACCAAAAGGCATTTAAGAATGAAAAATCGATCTTAGACGAAAGATCATTGAATTTTTATGATGACTCCGCTAGGAGAAAAAAGCTGATCGCAGAACTTAGTAAAGTTTTAAACACCTCCAACCGCGAACTCAGAACTTGGCTAGGCCAAACAGCTCTCTCAAGATCTGCAGGAACAAAATTGAAAAAGAATGCTTTGGTGGTAGCAGGCAATCTAGGTTTAACGGAACTGCGAGTTGACATCGAGAATTACAAAACTCACGAAGACTTAAGTGAACTCGCATTGTGGGCATTAAATAAGCTCGAATCTCGAGCAGACTAAAGGCCAAGTTTTTTAAGAAGATCGTCGATTTCACCCTGGCTCATTTTGTCCTGAGTTGGGTCCTTAGCCGCGACGCTGGCTCGGACTTCGCTTCCGAATTTACTGCTCACCCATTTGAGCCGGTTTACGAATGCAGAGGTCACGACTTCCTTGATATCAGAATTTTCGCCGGCCTTTAGAGAGTTGAGCATCTCGTCTAACAACTCCGTGGCATCCAATAGGAGAGCGACGCAGACGTTGAAGAACTCCTCATTGTCTTTGATCTGTGAAGCCTGGTAACCAACGGCTTTACAAATAGCAGAAACATCCCCTATTTTATAAATTAAATGCCCCTCAGGAAAGGCGAGCGCAATACTTTTTGCTGCACCCATGATTCGATCTACAGTCTGACCGTAAACCTCTAGACGCTTAATTTGACCGAAGTCTCCTTCCACTTTCTCTAGCAATTCAACCAGTTGAACGACGAGAGATTTGGACTCGTTATAAAAAGAATCGACAATTTCCTGATTTTCTTCGAACATATTAGAGACTCTCCCTAGGGGAGATTTTAGGACAACTCAGCTCAGGGTGAAAGACAAATTTATGGAATACCTGCCCGTTCGTGTTAGTACTCTCCGAGGCGATCAAAAAATCGACTTCGATTGCTATCTCAAAATCGGCGACAAACACATTCTCTACTTACGTCGAGGCGACAGCTTCGAAGGACTCCGTCTCAATCGCCTCAAAGAGAAAAAACTTCGCAAAATGTTTATCCTTCCCGGCGACGAAACTAACTATCAATCCTACCTCGAGCGCAATATCGAAATGGCTTACGATGCAAAATCGGGCAAAGAGCTTTCAACACGCGCAGAAATTACTCAAGGCCAACAACAATCAAATGTCGAAGAGGTTTTTGAGAATCCTGCAGACGAAAAGGCCTACATCCAAACAAAAGATGCCGCCGACAAATTCATGCGCTTTCTCACCAGCGAAGACCAAGCTCTCGGTGCGGTTCTTGGAATCGCGAACGTCGATGCCAGTATCGCCCATCACGGTGTCACTGTTTCTTCACTCGCGGTGGCTCTGGCACAAAGTTTGGGAACTTTTGATACCCGCCAAAGATCCACTCTTGCCTTAGGCGGGCTTCTTCACGACTTCGGGCATTTTAATTCAATCTTGGATATCGCGAGACCTATCAAAAGCATGGATGCAGATGATCTAAAATCTTATCACGAACATCCAGCGAAAGGTTCTGCGGCCGTTACTGATAAAAAACATTTCGAACAATCGATCATCAACATCATCGTTCAGCACGAAGAAAAAATTAACGGAAAAGGTTTTCCACGCGGCCTCGTTGAAAAACAAATCGATCCACTCGCACTTGTGATTTCTTCTGCAAATGCCCTTGACCGTTTGATCGCATTTGAGAAGACTTCTAAAAAAGACGCCGTGAAAAGATTAATGATTGAACAAGTGGGTGAGTATCCTCTTACACATATTCAAAAACTGGCTGACATCATCAACACGCTACCGAAGTGAGAGAGCTAACTACGTAGAGTCTTTTTTGAAAATGGCAAATTTGGATTTTGCGGCGCGCCGCTTCAAAGCTCCGTGGGAGTTTGCCTAATTTGATACTAAATTAAGCACAACTCCCTGGTTTCTATATTTTTTTTGACAGGCCCTCTGAGCTTCCTTACAAGCAAGCGGTATGCTTTTTCCCATTCGAGTTTTTACTCCAATTTTAACTCTTGTTTTGATGCTTTTTTCAGCAGTCAGCTTTGCTGAAGTGTTTTCTTTCCGCCTTGAAGGAGAAGTGACTCGAGCTGCAAGCGCTAATCAGGCTTATGTTCGTTCTCGAGACGGCCGAGTGTTTCCGATTTACTTTCAAAATTCCGAGGTTCGTAAAACTTTTGAAAAAATAAATAATGGTGATTTTGTTTCGGGTCTTGGGGAGTTACGAGACGACAACTCTGTTCATTTGAGAATCGTTGAATATGTAGGCCTTCGTGCTTTAATCGGCTTCTGGAAATCACAAAATCAATTTTTTGAATTCAAAGATTTTAGCAATTTAAAACTCTATAGCTCGGACAGAACCCAAGTTGTTCAGTACTCTACGGCGCCCGGAACCGATCGTGGTTGGAAAATCTTTTTTGCCGATGGCAGTACAATCACATTGGCTTCTTTATACCTTGATCACGATGAAGCCCTCATGACTCTCTATGATTCAGAATCAGGAAAAGTAACGGATCAAGTAAAACTGAAAAAAATTCGCTATCCTTCTATTCCGGCGCAGGCACCGGTTCATGACAAAAAGTAGTCCCGACAGACCTCCGGTTACAGACCCTGTAGATCTCTCGCTATTTTTCACTCGTAACGACAAACAAGATGTACGACTGGGAGACTGGGCTCGAAACTCTGAGAGTTTCAAAAGATCATTTTCTATTTTAGGGTATCCTGATGATCTTTAAAAGATCATTTTCTATTTTAGGGTATCCTGATGATGAGGGAGTTAAACTAAATCGCGGACGCGTGGGCGCCGCAAACGCACCGGATGAAATTCGTAAGTTTTTTTATAAAATGACTCCGCCCCTTTCTCAAGATCGCAGCCTGCAAGATCTTGGCAACCTCCAGATCCAAAACTTTGATCTTAAAAATCGACATCAGGAAGCATCCTTGTTAGTCACCAAGGCTTTAAAAACTTCTAAATTAATCACATTCGGCGGAGGGCATGATTACGGATATCCCGATGGTGCCGGCTTTTTAGAATTTTTAAAAAATAAAAAAGGCCCGAAACCTTTAGTGATTAATTTCGATGCGCATCTCGATGTACGCCCTCTTGATAAAGGGATTACAAGCGGCACTCCATTTTTTAGACTTCTTCATGATTACGATAGCCAATTTGATTTTGTAGAAGTGGGTCTCCAACCGCAATGTAACAGCACCACACACTTAAAATGGGCGAAAGAGAAAAAAGCGAGAGCTCTATTCATGCAAGACATTCGCAACAAGGGCTTGCTTACTGCACTCAAAGCACAATTACCAAAAGTACGAGGACCTTTATTTCTCAGTCTTGATATTGATGTTTTTACCTCAGCCGAAGCTCCGGGATGTAGTCAAAGCTGGCCAACAGGCCTTTCAGTTGCTGAATTCTGGCCAGCTTATCAATGGCTTTTGAAAAATTATGATACGCCTCTTTTAAGTATTTACGAAGTGTCTCCCGCGCTGGACGTTGATTCGAGAACTTCTAAACTGGCAGCTTGTATTGCTTATGAATATTTATTTACTGATGTTCTCACCGGAAGAAAAAAATAATGCGCGGCTTTGGTAGCGATAATCACTCCGGTGTCCACCCCGCTTTTTTAAAGGCGATCGCCGAAGCCAATATCGATCATGCACCCGCCTATGGAACGGATGCGTGGAGCGAAAAATTAGATAAAGTCATAGAAAAAGAATTCGGAAAAGATGCAATTGCGTTTCCCGTTTTTAACGGCACGGCTGCAAACGTAACGTCCCTTCGAGCTTTGCTGCGACCCTACCAAGCCGTCTTAGTAACTGATTGCAGTCACTTAAACGTAGACGAGTGCGGGGCTCCTGAATTTATGACGGGAGCCAAATTAATTGCGCTTCCTTCAGAAAATGGAAAAGTGTCTCTGGCAACTTTAAAAGAACATTTAATCCGCCGAGGAGACCAGCATTATTCGCAGGTGCGCGGAGTTTCTCTTACCCAGCCAACAGAGCTTGGAACCTGCTATTCGGTGCAAGAAATTAAAGAGATCGTCGCTTGGGCACGTTCTGAAAAATTATTTGTTCACATTGATGGCTCCCGCTTTGCCAATGCCGCTACAAAACTAAATTTAAGTTTAAAAGAACTCTCTACTGATTTAGGTGTCGACATACTCTCCTTTGGCGGAACTAAAAACGGATTGATGATGGGCGAGCTTGTGATCATTTTGAATCCGGCTTACGCAGAAGATTTCAAATACATTCGTAAACAGAGCTGTCAGCTCCCCTCCAAGTCACGTTTTATCACGGCGCAGTTTTTAACTTATTTTGAAAATGAACTCTGGAAGCAGATCGCTAGCCACAGCCTTAAAATGGCGGACTTACTGTATCAAAAATTGAAAACTCGCACGCGCCTCGAAATTCGCACTCAACCAGAGTCGAATGCCGTATTTGCGAAAATTCCACAACCGTGGATCAAACCTCTTCGCGAACGTTTCTTTTTCTACGTGTGGGATGAAAAAACATTTGAATGCCGATTGATGACTTCTTGGGATACAAGTGAGTTAGATCTCGAACAATTTGTACAACTGATCGAAAAACAGGAGAAAAAATAATGAAGTACCCTCCTATTCACTATAATGACTATCTAGGTCTTGACGCTCTTTTGGGTGCTCAAAAAAGAAAAAGCGAAGAATACGGAAAGCCCGCTCACGACGAAATGCTTTTTCTCATTGTTCACCAGGCTTACGAACTCTGGTTCAAACAGATTCTTTTTGATTTAGATTCGGTCCTCACAATCTTAAAGAAGTCACCAGTTCCAGATAACGAAATGAGTTTAGCCGTTAATCGACTTGCGCGAATCGCTTTAATTCAAACTCACGTCCTGGGACAAATCGATATTCTCGAAACAATGACCCCCCTCGATTTCTTAGAGTTTAGAGAATTTCTGTATCCTGCCTCTGGATTTCAAAGCGCTCAGTTCCGCATGATTGAACAAAAGATGGGACTGCGCGAGCAGGATCGTCTTTTGTACAATCAAGGATCGGCTTACTCCCATCTAAAAAAAGAACATCAAAAAGACATGGATAAGGTTAAAACGGAACCCTCACTTTTTGAATGCATTGAAAAGTGGCTCGAGAGAACTCCATTTGTCCAGTCTCAGGATTTTGATTTCTGGAGAACTTATCAAACAGCCGTCGTGCAAATGATCGAAGGTGATAAAAGAGTAATCGAAAACAATCCTCGCCTCACCGACGAAGAAAAGACAAAGAACAAAGTGATGATGGATCAGCAACTCTTTACGTTCCAGTCGCTATTTAAACAAGAGGCTTACGAAAAACTACGAACCGAAGGTCAATTCCGTCTTTCTTTTAAAGCTTTTCATGCGGCCCTTTTTATTTTGCTCTACCGAGACGAACCGATTTTGCAGTGGCCATTTAAAATGATTCAATTGTTATTAGATATTGATGAAAGATGGACTCAGTGGCGCTACCGTCATTCTTTGATGGCCCACCGAATGCTAGGAAGAAAGATCGGAACTGGCGGTTCGTCAGGGCACCAATATTTAAAAGATGCCACCGACAAGCATAAGATTTTTACTGATTTCTTTAATATGACTACGTTCTTATTGCCACGATCTCAGATTCCTCCACTGCCAGAGGCAGTGAAGAAGAATCTTGGGTTTCAATGGCGGTCTTGAGTGCACAGAGAGTACATCCATACTTTTTGAGATGTCTCTTCAGTATCACGAGAAACAGGCGTGAGTCTCAAATCGTCCATTTGAGTTGAAGTGGTCCACTCAATCGTCAGCTGGTTTTGTTTGTTCAGACGAAGGTATCCAAAATTGCGCATCTCTTCACCTGAAACAAGACAGTCCTGTACTCGCCCCTGACAACCAGAAACAAAGTTTTTAGTTTTAAAAGCAATTGAGGTCCGCATCCCTTGGTACTCGGAAAACCAACGCGGAACCCACTCAGCTACAGTGCTGTCATTGCTAAAAAGCATTCTGTTGTTATGAGGAACAACTACGAAATTGAACATATAAAGTTCAAAGTGATCCTGCTCTTTAAAGGTTGGAATATTTTGGCAAGTCCACTTTGATTGATGAAGATCGTAAGTCGTTGGCACGTCACTATTTTCAAAAATAGTTCGCACTTCATTTGCCGTTGGAGGCAATTCAGCAAGCGCTGAAGATGAAAATCCGAGAACCAACAGATAACCGAGCAAAAATTTTCCCATTGTAACCTTCCTTAGATTAAAAATGTTTTTAATAAAACATCTTCTGTTTTTGAAATTTCAGGCGATTTTTTGAACTTTGACAAGAAGAGTTCCACGAATCATGGCTACCTTTTGATGGCAAATGTCATTTTTAAGAGCCTCAAACGCATTCTGCCACTTGTCGGGCTTCTTCACTAAGATAAACGCGGCTCCATTGGATTTTAATAGCTTTAAAACACTTCTCAAAAGAATTTCTGGATTCAGACTTATAAAAAAATGGCACTCTGCTTTAAAATGATTCGGGGGAACTTTACCCTCATCTGCAAAAAAATAAGGCGGATTACACAGAATAAGATCAAATTGTTCCTTGAGTTCTAAATCGCCCGACAGTGATTGCGAGATCCATTCAAATTGAAGATCCGATTTGCATTTCTCTGCGAAAAGATTTCGGTTGAGATTGTAGTGTAACTGAAACTCTATCTGTTTTTCAATAAACGCGACTTTTTTAATTTTTTTTAATTCTTCCTGGTTTTGAAAAAGGTATTCAAAACCAATGACTCCGCAACCTGCACATAAATCTAAAACCGTAGCCTGATCCGGAAGAGAAAAGGTTTCAGCTACAAACTTTGGCGTTAAAATCGAATCCAGGCAAAAGTGATAATCCTCGGGTTGAGAGTATTTAAGTGTAAATAAATGACCCGGAGATTTGTCTTCGATAATGCGCATTTTTACTCGGCAGGAATAAGAGAGCTCCGAATGAGCTGGCTGTTTTCCAAAAGAATGGCCCTTACTGGCGAGGCATCACAGTTTTCGATAGGCAAAGGCAAAGCCACCAAAGTATAAAGACCCGCTGGAACTTTATCCAATACAATTCCCTCTAAAATACACATCTTATATTTAAAAATACTTTGATGACTCTCGAGTCCTTTTGAATCTTCAGGATCTACGGACGGAGTATCAATTCCTACTAAACTGACTTTCTTCTCAGCTAAAAACTCGATCAGCTCTGGGCTCAAAGAGCTAAAATCTGAATTCCAATGATGAGGATCAGGAAAAGATCCCGTCTTAAAGAGAACTCTGTCCGCCTCGATTGGCGATTTTAAATCTTTTGGAAGAATGCGGTGACCTTTTTTTGTAGACACTTCCACGACCTGGCATTGTCCTAAATACGGTTCTAGAGGTCTTTTTTCAATGCCCTCACCCATTACGTGATAGTGCCCACTCGAATCCGCATGAGCTCCCAAGTGAACCGTCGTCTGAATTGACGAAAAAAGGAGATGCTGCCCCTTTTTAAAATCCATTAAAATATTTCGCGAAAAAGGAGTGTCACCAGGAAAGACCGCCAATTTTTCTGAAATTAGAGGCGTGATATCAAAATATTTCATGTTTAAGCTTGGCTCTTAATAAAATTGAGAACTTCTTTGGCGTGCCCGGCCGCTTTTACTTTTCGCCATTCGCCTAAAAGTTTTCCTCTTTCATCAATAACAAAAGTACTTCTTTCGATGCCGATTACTTTTTTGCCATACATATTTTTTTCTTTGATCACGTCAAAAATTTTGCAGGCCCTTTCATCGGGATCACTAATCAGATCAACCTTATAACATTCTTTATCTTTAAATTTTTCGTGGGACTTTATCGAATCTCTTGAGACCCCAAACACCACGGTGTCCGTTTTAGCAAATTGGGATTTTAGCTGCGAAAACTCATGGCCTTCAAGTGTACACCCAGGCGTTGCATCTTTAGGATAAAAATAGAGAACGACTTTTTGACCCTGAAAATCAGAAAGCTTAAAATTCCCTGCGGTTGATTCGAGTTGAAAATCGGGAACTTTTTTGCCCTTATTTTGGGTGATTGTTTCAGTTTTGTCGGTTGTCTTAGACTCTTTTGCTTTTGCTTTTGCTTTTCCGTCGGCCATAAACTCTCCTTCAAACAATTCTTAATGCTAGCATTTAGAATTATCAAGTCAAAGAAGAGTCATGAGCCTCCTAATGAAGCTTACTGACCACCTTCGGGAGAAGCGGTTGGTCCATTATTCAATTGTTGCTGCTGCATCACTTGTTGTTGCATCATGAATTGCTGTCGCAATACTTGCGCCTGCATTTCAGCCTGGGCTTGGGCCTGATCCTGACCTGGGTTTAAAAAACTCCCCTGCTGTTCAGGCACAGCCTGTGGTTGTTCGCCTTCTCCATTTTCAGGTCCATTTTGTTCAAGGTTTTGACTGTCTGGCTGTTGCCCTTCCGGAGGTTGAGCAAAAATAAGATTTCCATCTGCATCTTGTTTAACTATCTCAACCGGCGCTTGAGGTGCCACTCCTTGTTGTGCTGCAGGAATTCCTTGCAGAGGAGCGCCATCAACAACCTGTTCTGGGTGTAGCTGAGCCTGCGCACCTTGTATTGTCTGAATCGCATGGTTCCGATGAGCCACATCACACGCTTCTGGGCTTATATCCGCACAATTCACTTTCGGAAGAGTGGCCTGCAGAATTCCCGGTTGAGCTGGTGCCTTGCCCGGTTCGTTCATATCGTCAGTCTGCATCTCATTTGGATTCTTTGCAGACGAATCAACATGCTGTTGGGCCGGCTGAGTCAGTTGCGCTTGAGCGGGCACAGGAATGATCGGAGCTGCTTGTCGCGGAAGCGGAGGAGTTGGAGCTCCTTGATCCGAATCAGGCTCTGCGAACTTCACTTGCTTAACTTCAATTCCTTCTGTCAAGGGGACTAAGATTGTTTTTGTTCCCGATGAAACCATCTGATCAAAAATTTCCGCACGAGCGTCGATCATGTATGTTTTGCCTTTGCTCTCTTTGCTCTTCAATTTTCCTTCACGATCAAATTGAAACTCACCAAAAGCAATCGTCTTTCCAGATGATACGGCTTGCCCTAAATTTTGGCAGGTAAAACTACGAAGATGATCTCCTTTTTCCACAGTGATCGTCTTACAAGAGCCTGTTCCTTCTTTTGCAAGTTTCTCAAAGTTCCCCATATCGATAAGAACACGAAGGGGGTCAATTGAATACTGAAGAGAAAGGTGGTGTTCATCAACAAAGTTCAACTGCATAAGAGGAAAGCGCTGATTTTGACAATTAAAACGATAGAGCTGCCAAGTCTGAGGATATTTTCCTAATTCACCTTTTGCCAAATAAAAAGAAATCGCTGTTTTTTTGCATTTATCAGCTTCGCCGTAATAAGACATCACTTTTAACTCATGATAATGGGTTTTCATGTTTCCCTGCTCTTTATTACCTCGAGCCGCATTCTCGATGGCTTTAGCTAGAAACTTCATAAAGCTCTTCATTTTAGGTTTTCCACTCACCGCTTTGAGTTCGGTATTGGCCACATGCATAGTTTGATCATAAACATTTGCAACTTGATTCAAGATATTTACGATTCGGAGCATTTCTTGACTGAGTTTGTTTTTGCCTTCACTCAGGGGGATCTGTTTTTCTTTATTGCCGGCCGCATTACGCACCTCTTCTCTCTGCGTATCTCCAGAACAAGCAACGAGATAGAAACCACAACAAAGTATTAAAATGAGACTATTTGTAAGTGCTTTCATAAGAGCCCTCTTCTACTCCTCAGTAGAGCAATCAGAATGCCACTCACTTGTCCCCTCTATGCGATTTCAGACTGCCAGAAACGAAATTCGCCAATTTAAGAACCCTTAAACGTCACCAACTCAGAATGAGAAATCCGTCTCTTTGCGTCTCAATTTGAAATTCCAAAAAACCTCGACCTCTAGAGATAAAAACCAAGAAAATGCTGCCCTTTCGACTAAGGGCCATTGACCTCTTGAATCCAGTCGTTACACTAAAACTACTCTTGTTTTACTCACAACCACGAGGGCACAATGGAAAAAATTTGGCTTAAAAACTATCCGAAAGAGGTCCCCCCAATAATCAATGTTGAGAAGTACCAGAGTATTCCTGAAGTTTTTGATGAAGCCATTCGTAAATACGGAAATGCCACTGCCTTTACAAATTTGGGTTTTGATTTGTCTTTTGCCGAACTCGATAAAAAGAGTGCCGATTTTGCCTCGTTCTTGCAAAATGAACTCAAACTAAAAAAAGGCGACCGTATCGCGATCCAAATGCCCAATTGTTTACAGTTTCCGATTGCTCTTTTTGGAGCTATTCGAGCCGGTCTTGTGGTCGTAAATACGAACCCACTCTACACCGCTCGAGAAATGAAGTATCAGTTCAATGACTCCGGCACTAAAGCCGTCGTCATCTTAGCAAACTTCGCTCATCTTCTTGAACAGGTCTTGAAAGACACGCCGGTTGAATCCGTGATCGTGACCGAACTTGGAGACATGCTTCCTGCTCCAAAAAAATGGATTGTAAATGCGGTCGTTAAGCATGTTAAAAAAATGGTCCCGCCCTTTCATTTACCTCACGCCTACAAGTTCAATCAGGCTCTTAAAATCGGCTCGACAGCTCCGTTTAAGCCGCAAAACCTGACTCTCAAGGATCTTGCCTTTCTTCAGTACACTGGAGGCACTACTGGAGTTTCAAAAGGCGCAATGCTCACACACGGAAATATCTGCGCCAACATGTTGCAAATCGCCGCCTGGATCGGTCCGGTGGTAAAAGAGGGACAAGAAATGATCATCACGGCGCTGCCGATGTATCACATCTTTTCTCTGACTGTGAATTGCCTGTTCTTTATGAACTATGGTGCCCATAATATTTTAATTACCAACCCAAAAGACATTCCGGCATTCATCAAAGATATGAAAAAATACAAGTTCACATGCATGAGCGGAGTGAACACCCTCTTTAATGCTCTGATGAACCACGCTGATTTTGGAACGATCGACTTTAAACAAGTCAAAGTCACCGTTGCCGGAGGAATGGCTTTACAGACGGCCGTTGCAAACCGGTGGAAAGAAAAAACAAAAAGTTTGATCGTCGAAGGATACGGACTCACTGAGACCTCACCTGTGGCCGCCGTAAATCCACTTGACGGCACGGACCGCGTGGGAACTATCGGTTTACCAATTCCAAATACAGAAATGAAAATCATCGACGACAACGGAAAGGAATTGAACGTTGGCGACGTCGGAGAAATCTGTATTCGCGGGCCCCAAGTGATGCAAGGTTACTGGCAGAAACCAGAGGAAACTGCAAACGTGATGACTGCCGATGGGTATTTTAAGACCGGTGATATTGCCACGATCCAAGAAGGTGGCTTCTTTAAGATTGTCGACCGCAAGAAAGATATGATTCTCGTCTCCGGATTTAATGTCTACCCGAATGAGGTAGAGGATGTTGTCGCAACTCTTCCTGGCATCGCCGAAGTCGCGGCTGTAGGAATTCCGGATGAAAGATCCGGTGAAGTCGTAAAACTTTTTGTGGTCAAAAAAGATCCAGCTTTAACAGATCAACAGATTATTGCTCACTGCAAGGCTCAGCTCACGGGCTACAAAGTACCAAAATCTGTGGAGTTCAGAACTGAACTTCCAAAAACAAATGTCGGAAAAATATTAAGAAGAGCTCTTCGCGATTCAACTCCGTAGAATTGCGCCCTTCGGAAAGGGCGCAAAGTTGACTAGGCCTTTTTTTCAGTCCAAGTCGTGCAGATCCCATCGGCCTCGACCGTGCATCCTGTAATGACAGAACATTTTCCTTCACCTTTTCCACTCGGAGTGAAAAGGCTGCAGTTATGGCAGAACTGTTTTTCCCACGGAACTCCCGAGCGAGTCTGCTTTTGGCTGGCCTCTTTAACATCAGCATGTTTCGGGTAATAATTCATTGTGCCCGCCATGCCTTTTCCTGGCACGCACTTGGGCTCAGCCGCAGCATCTGCCTTTTTAGCTCTTGATTCCGCATTTGCGTGAAGTCCGATGAGTGAGCTCACGACTCCTACACCTGAAACCGCAATTGCAGTTTGAATAAAATCTCGTCTTGTCGGTTTTGTTGGATTCTCCATGTTGCCTTTCTGGACCTTTGAAAACATAAAAATTGCTCAAAAGTTCGACGCTTTATCACGCTTTTGCACTAATCAAAAAATTGTTTTGTTCAAAAGAATGTTTTTTGTTTTTTTAACAGTTTCATTTTACTTTCAATTATAGACTGATCCCAGATCCACCCTCTGTCACCTAAAAATAAAGCTGATCCTATAACTAAAGTAGCGATCGACTCCCCCTTTAGTCCAGCAGATAAAAAGCATTATGTTTCATCAATTTTCCCCGAAAGACTGGAGTTTTATCCGGCGATACCGAAGAGAAAGTAAGATTACTTTTACGTATGCGAGGAGATCTTATGGGTGAAAAAAAGCTGAACGAAAATGGTCCTCAAGTTGTTGCACGGAAACCTACTACCACTGACAACAAGGTTCCTACCTTCGATCTGGAAACGTTCCAAAAAACAATGCAATCCACGCTGACACAAATCTGCTCTCTCTTGGTCAACCATCCAAGCGAGCTCAAAATTCGTATCGAGCAGGGGCCAAGAACAACCGTATTTCATATTGAGTGCAATGCTTCAGACAGAGGACAAATCATCGGCAAGCAAGGCCGTATTGCTGCCTCTTTAAGAACGATTCTCGAGAGTGTTTCGGCTCGAGCTCAAGTTCGTGCTGTTATCAATATCGTTGAATAAACTTAAATACAAACAGCCTTGGTAAAATAAAAAAGTGAGAAGTTAAACTTCTCGCTTTTTCTTTTTCCAATTCGTATTTATTTAGTTGCACCTGTTTTACTTTGTATTTGGATCGCGAATCATCTTTTGCACTTCGG